>CAXSEX010000120.1:0-9391 GCA_964236415.1 uncultured Acetobacteraceae bacterium
GGCGTGGCTCTCGCCGGAGGCCGCTTCCAGAATTGCAGCGATCAGGTCCGGGTCGGGCGGCAGCGGCAGGAATTCGCGCGCGCCCGCGGCAATGGCCTCGGCCGCCTCCGCCGGCTCGACGGTGCCGCAGGCGACGACCGGCACCGGGATGCGTTCGGCCGCCAAGGCCCGCACCAGGCCGCCCACGTCGTGCGGCAGCTCCACGAGCACCAGGTCCACCCGCGCATCGACGCGCAGCCGAGCCAGGGCGCCGCGGTCGTCGTCGGCCTGCTGCAGCTTGGCGCCGCGCGCGGCGGCGATCCGGGCCGCCTGGCCCAGCTCGCCGCCGAGGGAGCCGATGATGAGGACGTGCATCGTCAGGCCCGATCGCCCTTGACGATCTCCGTCATCGTCACGCCCAGGCGAGTTTCGTCGACCATCACCACCTCGCCGCGCGCCACCAGCCGGTTGTTCACGTAGATGTCGATGGCCTCGCCCAGCTTGCGGTCCAACTCGACCACCGCGCCGCGCCCGAGCTTCAGCAGTTGGCTCACCTGCATGGTCGCCTTGCCGAGCACGGCGCTGACCGTGACGGGGATGTCGTACACCGCTTCCATGTCACGGGGCGGGCCGCCGCGGGACGGCGCCGGGTCGGACAGGCCGGTTTCGGCGAGGTCCGACAATTCCAATTTATTCGGCATGGGCCATGCTCCTTTGAGGGGTGCGGGCGGTGGCGGGTTCCAGCAGGCCAAGCTCGGTGAGGGCGGCCGTGATGGCGGAGCGGATCGCGGCCTGGTCGCGCACCATCGAGCCGTCAGTCCAGGTCACGCGGGCGTCGCCGGGCGCGAGCGGGGCAGCGGTCAGTTGGACCGCGGCCGCCAGGTCCTCGTCCAGCAGGGCCAGGTCCTCGCGCACCCCGTCCAGCACGGCAGGGGCAACGCGCACCGCGATGCGCGGCTGCTGCGCGAGCGTCGGCAGCAGGTGCCGCAGCAGCGCCCGCACCTCGGCGCCGCCGTGCTGCGCGCAAAGCTCCGGCAGCAGCCCGGCCAGCACGGACAGCGCCGTGCGCGCCGTGCCGTCTGCCACCGCGTCGGCCAGGACGCGCGCTTCCTGTTGGGCGCCGGCCACGGCGGAGGCAATCGCCGCGAGCGACTGCGTGCGGTCATGAAGCGCGGACCGCTCCCACTCCGCGCGCGCGGCCTGCATCGCCTCCGTGCGCGCGATCCGCTGGGCGGCTTCAAGGTCCGCCATCGTGAAGCTGGGCGGCGCCGGTGCCGGCTCAGGCGCCGGCGGCAGGCCGGCGGCCGGGGGCAGCTCCGGGTCGTCGTCGAAGTCCTCGGCATACAAGATGCCGACGAAGCGGGGCGCCATGCCGTCCGTCATCAAAGCACCATCTCGTCGTTCTTGCCTTCGCTGATCTCGATCGTGCCCTGGGCCGCCAGGTCCTTCGCCAAGACGACGATTGCCGCCTGGGCGTCATCGACGTCGCGCAGCTTCACCGGTCCCAGCGCCTCCATGTCCTCGCGCAGCATCTTGCCGGCGCGTTCGGACAGGTTGCTGAAGAACAGCTCGCGCAGCTTGTCGGACGCGCCCTTCAACGCCACCGGCAGCTTGTCCTTCTCGACCGAGCGCAGCAGGATCTGCACGTTGGCCGGGGTCAGGCGCTGCAAATCGTCAAAGGTGAACATCAGCGCCTTGATCCGGTCCGCCGCTTCCCGGTTGCGCTCTTCCAGGGCGGCCACGAAGCGGGTCTCGCTTTGACGGTCCAGGCTGTTGAAGATGTCGGCCATCATCTCGTGGCTGTCCCGCTGGCTGGAGCTGGCCAGGTTCGACATGAACTCCAGCCGCAGCGTCTGCTCGACGCCGTCCAGCACGTCCCGCTGCACGCTCTCCATCCGGAGCATGCGCATGATGACCTCGATGGCGAAGCTGTCCGGCAGCAAGGTCAGCACGCGCCCCGCATGGTCGGGCTTCACCTTGGACAGCACGACGGCGACGGTTTGCGGGTACTCGTTCTTGAGATAGTTGGCCAGCACTTCCTCTTTGACGTTGCCCAGCGTGTCCCACATGGTCCGCCCGGCAGGCCCGCGGATTTCTTCCATGATCTGCGCCGCGCGGTCCGACGGCAGGGCGCGGTGCAGCAGCCGCTCCGTGCTCGCCAGGCTGCCGACCAGGTCGCCTTGCTGGCCGATGCCTTTGGAGAACTCGACGCACAGCTGCTCGACCACGCTGGCATGCACGCTTCCCAGCTGCGCCATCGCGGTCGAGATGTCCTTGATCTCGTCCGGGTGCATGGCGCTCAGCAGCTTGGTGCTCTGGTCCTCCCCCAGGGCGAGCATCAGGATCGCGGCCTTCTGCCGCCCGCTGACGGCCTGGAGCGCGGTGATCGCAGCCATCTAGCTGTCCTCCGGGGTGATCCAGTTGCGCAGCATCGCCAGGCTTTCCTCCGGGTGGCTGTCCACCAGTTCGGACACGCGGCGAATGGAGGCGACGCGCATCGTGCCCTCGACGTTGGCGAGCTGCATCATCTCGTCCTCGTCCGGCGCACCGAGCGCGGCGGCGCCGTCCAGGCCGCCCTGGCCGGCCAGCGCCCCGGCCAGAACAGGCTGGGGCACCATCGTCAGGCGCAGCACCATCGGCCGCAGCACGAACAGCAGGACCAGCAGCGCCACGACGGCCAGGATTCCGGTTTGCGCCAGGCGGAGGATGTCGGGCTTGTCGAGGTGCATCCACCCGCTGGGCACCGCGGCGGCGTCCGACCCCTCGGCTTCGGCGACGAAGCGCATGTTCACGACCTCCACCCGGTCGCCGCGCCCCTCGTTGAAGCCGATGGCGCCGCGCACCAGGGTGGCGATCCGCGCCAGCTCGTCCGGCGTGCGCTCGGCGTAGGCGAGCGTGCCGTCGGGTCCACGCACCGCCGCGCCGTCCACCATCACCGCGAGGCTGATCCGCCGCAGCTGCGGCTGCTCGCGCACCAGGGTGCGGACGGTCTTGCTGATCTCGTAGTTGGTCGTTTCTTCCTGCTTCTGTTCCTGCGTTCCCGCCGGGTTGGCGCCGGCGTCGGCGTTCGGCAGGTTGTTCTGCACGGAAACGCTCGCCGCGGCTTCGGTGGTGCGGCTGTTGCCGGTCGTGTTCTGCTGGCTGCGCACCACCTGTCCGTCCGGGTCGTAGCGTTCCTGGGTTTCACGGACTTGGTCAAAATCCAGGTCAACCGCCGCCTCCGCCCGCACGCGGCCTGGACCCAGCGTGCGCTCCAGCATCTCCTCGACGGCGTGGGACAGGCGCTGCTCGGTGGCGCGCTTCAGCTCGTCGGAAGCCTGGGCGGCGCCCGCCGCCTCCGTCGGCTGCCCGGCGCGGGCCAGCAGGTTGCCGCGGCTGTCCACAATGGCGATGCTCTGCGGGCGCAGCCCCGGCACGGCGGCGGCCACCACGTTCAGCACGGCCTGCGTGCCTTCCCGGTCCAGCCGCGCGGCGCCGGCCATGGTCAGCACCACGCTGGCCTGCGCCTCCTGGCGGTCCCGGGCGAACGGCTCGCGCTTCGGCAGCACCAGGTGCACCCGGGCCGCCTTGATGCCCTGCAGCATGCGGATGGTGCGGGACAGCTCCCCTTCCAGCGCCCGGGTCTGGTTGATGCCCTGCTGAAAGCCGCTGGCGGTCAGGTTGTCGCTGCGGTCGAAGATCTCGTAGCCGATGGAGCCGCCGGACGGCAGGCCCTCCTTGGCCAGCAGCATCCGGGCGCGGGCCACCTGGTCCGGAGGCACGAGGAGGCGGGTGCCGCCGGCCTCGACCTGGTGCGGGATGCGGGCGCGGTCCAGCTGATCGACCACCTGCCCGGCCTCCCGCAGATCGAGGTCCGCGTACAGCAGCGCCATCGGCCCCTCGCTGCCGCCGCGGACCATCAGGAACCCCAGCAGGCCGAGCGAGACCAGCGCCACCGCGGCCATCGCTCCCAGCTTCTTCGCGCCGAGCGAGCGCAGGCTTTCCAGCAGCGCCTTCATTGAACCTGTCCGCCTCGCCTTTGCCGATTTTGCCAAGGTGCCATGAACGCAGGATGCGCCCACACACCTTCCGGAAAGGTTAATAGCCCGGCAGAAATTGCCAGGCTAGGCGAATGACAATTTATGGCGTGAGCGACTGCACCGCCGACATGTCCACCTTCAGCGCGCCAAGCTGGACCTGTAGCGCGTTGCCGGACTTCTGCACGCCGGTTGCCGTGCCGCTGACGGTGAACGGCAGGGTCTGGGCCGCACCGCCCACCTCGCCGCTGACAACCGTGCGGTATGCGCCGTCCGCCACGGCGTTGCCCTGGTTGTCCTTGCCGTCCCACGTCCAGGTGTTGTGGCCCGGCTGGCTGCTGACCGCCGCGTCCCGCAGCTTCGCGCCCGCGTCCGAGTAGATGCCGATGCTGACCGGCTCGGCGGAGGTGGTGTCGAACTGCACGCCGCCCTTGCCGTCCTGCAAGGCGATGCGGTCGGAGGTCACGGTCACGGGCTTGCCGACCAAGGACGAGGCTTGCAACACCTCGCCGCCCTGGGTGAGCTGGATGAGCTGCGTCAGGCTCGTGTTGGTGGCGATCTGCTGCTCGACGCTGGAGTATTGGACCAGCTGGCTGGTGAACTGGTTGGTGTCCATCGGGCTGGTGGGGTCCTGGTTCTGCAGCTGCGTCATCAGCAGCTTCAGGAAATCGTTGTAGTTGTTCGTCAGCGACGTTTGGGCGCTGCCGGGGGCAGAGGCGGCCGACCCGGCCGTGGCGGTTGGCGCCGTGATGCTGGCGGGGGTCGTGAGGGCAGGGGGCGTGAGGAGGGAAGAGGCCATGGGACGTGTCCTTTCAAGCCGTGATATCGACGCCAGCCCGGCGGAAAACCGCCGGCCCGGGGATGGATTCGCCCAAGGAGGGCGCGCCGTGCGCGGCGAAGCGGCCGGAGTGCGGCTGCCCCGGCCGATGCTGCCCATGCCCCCCGTCGGCATTGGACTGCGCCGCCATCGCGCCGGGCGCCGGAGCGTCGGGCGGAGCCAGATGGAATTGCAGCGTGCGCTCGCTGGACGGCACCCCCGCAAGGTCGAGCGCGCGATGCAGCTGCGGCTGGTCGCGCAGCAGCAGGAGCAGCGTGTCCGGCTTCTCGACCTTGAGGTCCACCCGGGCGCTGCCATCCGGCGAGCGTTCGATCCGCACCTGCACGCGGCCGAGGTCCATCGGATCGAGCCGGATCGTCAGGTGCTGCGGCGCGCCGGAATGGGCCACGCCCGCGGCGAAGCTGGCCAGGACGGGACCGACCTGGACGGCAGCGGACGGGAGGGCCGGCTTCTCGGCGGCCGTCGAACGGGCCGGAGCCTGGGGCGGTGCCGGCGCCGAGTGCGGCGCAACGCCCAACGGCGCCGGCGCGATGCTCGGCAGGGACGCGGAGGCGACGGGCAGAGGCGATGCGGCCTCGGCCGGAATGGCAGGGGATGCGGCTGACGGTTCTTTCTCCGCCACCACGGCACCGAAGTGCTTTTGCACTGCATGAGCGGCCGTGTCGCTGGCTTCGGATGGGGCCGCGGCATGGGACGGCGGCGCGGATGCGGGCGACGCGGCAGTCTGCGCCGCCGCGGGCGCGGAGGCAGACGGCGGCTCGCGACCGTCAATGCCGGCAACAGGGGCCGTGGAACTGTCCTGTCCCGTCGATGGGGTGGCGTCACCGTCCTCGGACGGCGTGGCGACGGGCTGCGTGACCATCGGCGCGGCTTGCGGCGGAGCGGCTTGCGGCGGCGCGGGCAAGATCGGCTGGGATGACGCGGGTGCCTGCAACTCCTCCGATGGTTTGGCGGCCTCGACGGACGACTTGTCCTCCTTCGCTTCGTGTGCCGAAGCCGCCGTCCCATCCTTTTCGGGTTTGCTTGGATCGATTGCCGCCGGATCAGCCTGAGGCGCTGCCGCAACGGCCGGCAGGGCCGGAAGCGCCTGTGCAGGCGAGGCCGTCGTTTCGGTGGGGGCAGGACTTGCCGGCTCGGCCGCGCCGGCCGGCTCCGGCGCGGCCAGCGCCTGGGTGAGCACGTGGCCAAAACCACCTGGCACACCCCGCGACGGCGCGGCCGGGCTGCTTTGTGTCATGCGGGCATGGGCAGGCGGTGCCTGGGTGGGTGCGGTCGAAGGTTGCATGCCCTCGTCTCAGCAAAAGCCGGGCCAGCGGATTCATGGCCATTTCTGGCTCGTGGCGGGCCGTACCCGGCAATCTTTGCCGGTCCCATCGTGCCGGGTGAGCCGATTTGGACCAGACGCCAGGGTTGCTTCCTGCCGCATGCGCTGCTGCCGCGGGTTGGCACGATTCCTGCCTTGTGCTCCGGCGACCCCCGCCCGGCCCGGCCGAGCGCAACCCAAGGAGCACTGCCAATGTCGCTGTTCGGCGCCATGAACACCGCAATCAGCGGACTGACCGCCCAGTCGGCCGCATTCAGCAACATCGGCGACAACGTCGCCAACAGCCAGACCGTGGGCTTCAAGCGGGTGGACACCAGCTTCTCGGATTATCTGACGCAGAGCAGCGCCACGACCAACCAGTCGGGCGCGGTCGTCGCGCGGCCGGACTACGTGAACACCGTGCAGGGCACCGTCACCCAGACCGACAAGCCGCTGGACATGGCCATCGCCGGGCAGGGCTTCTTCACGGTCAGCACCCAGGCCGGCGAGGCGAAGGGCGCGCCGGTGTTCAACGCACAGCCCGAGTACACCCGCGAAGGGGACTTCACGCTGAACAAGGACAACTACCTGGTCAACAGCTCCGGCCACTTCCTGAACGGATGGCCGGCGGACGCCAGCGGCGTGGTGGACCAGACGACGCTGAAGCCCATCCAGGTCGGCCAGGGCGGCTACAGCCCGGTCGCCACCTCGGAGGTCACGCTGTCGGCCAACCTGCCCGCGACGCCCGACGGGACCACGCCGATCACCTCGCAGGTGCAGGTTTACGACGCGCTGGGCCAGACCCACCCGCTGCAGCTTTCCTGGACCCCGGTGGCCGGCACGCCCAACGCCTGGCAGGTCGCAATCTCGCAGCCGGGCGCGGCGGCGCCGATCGGGGTGGCCGGGGTCAACTTCGGCGCGGCCGGCAACCCGGCGGCGCCGCAGGGGACCATCGGCGGCGTCACGGCGGTGAGCGGCGCCGTGACCGGCAGCACGTTTGCGGCCGGGGGCGCCGCGACCCTCAACCTGACCGCCGACCTCGGCGCGGGTCCTCAAGCCATCGCCCTGAACCTCGGCACCTTCGGCCAGGCCAACGGGTTGACGCAGTTCGCGGGATCAAGCTACAGCCTCAAGTCCATTACGCAGAACGGCGTGCCGCCGGGCAGCTTCAGCGGCGTGGAAACCCGGGTGAACGGCGACGTGGTGGTGAAGTTCGACAACGGCCAGTCCCGCACCGTGGCCCGGGTGCCGATCACGACGTTTGCCAACGCGGACGCGCTGCAGCGGGAGGACGGCCAGGCGTTCACCGCGACCAAGGACAGCGGCGCGCCGCAGACGCTCGCCGCCGGCAGCAACGGCGCGGGAAGCCTCGTCGTCAGCTCGGTCGAAAGCAGCAACGTCGACATCGCCTCGGAATTCACGAAGCTGATCGTCGCGCAGCGCGCCTACTCCGCCAATACGAAGATGGTCACGACGGCGGACGACATGCTGCAGCAGACGCTCGACATGAAGCGATAGGATTTAGGCCGATCCCATGTCCCTCGACAGCGTCCTCAATGCGTCCGCGTCCGGCCTGGACAGCGTCAGCCGCCGCATCGCCACGGTGTCGCAGAACGTGGCGAACGCCGGCACCGCCGGCTACGTGCGCGAAACCGTCGATGTCAGCAGCGCCGCTGCCGCCGGGCAGGGCATGGGCGTCCGCACCGGGGTCGCCGTCCGCAGCGTGGACGAGCGGCTGCAGACGGACGCTCTGGCGGCGTCGGCGACCGTCGTGGGCCAGCAAACCCAATCGGACGCGCTGGCCTCCATCGACGCGGCGTCCGGCACGCCGGGCAGCGGGTTCGACGTGTCCAGCCTGCTCGGGACGCTGCGGGACGCTTTCACCCGGCTGCAATCCGATCCGGCGAACGCGGCGCAGCAGCGCGCGGTGGTGAGCGGGGCGGACGCGCTGGCCCGCGGGGTGAACACGTTGGGCAAGGCGGTCTCGGATGCCCGGCAGTCCGCGCAGGACTCCGCGGTGTCGGACGTCGCCGCCGCGAACAGCGCCCTGCGCGACATCGGCACCCTGTCCGACCGCATCATCGCGGCCAAGAACGGTGGCCAAAGCACGGCGGACCTGGAGGACCAGCGGGACCGCAGCATCCGCACCCTGTCGGACCTGACCGGTGCGCGGGTGCTGCAACAGGCGAACGGGGACGCGCTGGCCATAGCCGGAGGGCTGGTGCTGCCGCTGCGCAACGCGGCCGGGCCGTTCGCGCTGGCCGCGGCGACACTTGCGCCGGATACCTCGGCGGCGGCCGTGCCGCGGCTGAGCCTGGACGGCGTGCCGGTCACAGGCCAGCCGGTCGGCGGGCGGATCGGCGCGAACCTTTCGCTGCGGGACAGCACGCTTCCCGCCTTGCAAGGGCAGGTGGACCAGTTCGCGCAGTCGCTGGCCGCGCGCTTCAGCCTGGGAGGGATGACGCTGTTTACCGGGACCGACGGGACCGTGCCGGCGGTGCCCACACCCGGCTTCGCGCAGGGCTTGCAGGTGAGCGCCGCGGCCGTCGCTACCCCCTCGGTCACGCGCGACGGCACAGGCCCGGCGGGCGCGGCCGGGTCCACGGCGCTGATCAACAATGTGCTCGACAAGGTGCTGGGCAGCGCCCCCGGGAGCCTGGTCGCCACCGCCTCGGCGCTGGTCAGCCAGAACGCCGGGCTGGCGGCGGACGCGGCCAATAAGCTCGCGACCGGGCAGGCGGTGCAGGCGTCGTTGGACAAGAAGCTTGCCGACGGGACGGGCGTATCGATCGACACCGAGACGGCGGACCTGGTCCGCCTGCAGAACGCCTACGCCGCGAACGCCAAGGTCATCACGGCGTCGCAGGCGATGTGGACGCAATTGCTGGATTCCGTGAGGTAGCATGTCGGGCACCATCAGCACTCCAGGCAGCAGCGCGCTGCTCGCGCGCCTTGCCGACAACAGCGCGGTCGTGCTCCGGCAGCTCGACACGGCGACGACGCAGGCCTCCACGGGGCGCATCGCCGAAAATTACGCCGGGCTGGGCGTGGGCGCGAAGACATCGCTCGACCTGCGGCCCCAGGTGACGCACGCGGAAGCGTGGCAGGCCAACATCGACAGCGCGACCGGGCGGCTCGGCGTGGCGCAGTCCGCGCTCAGCGGCATCAGCACGATTGCCGCCGATTTCTTTGCGAAGTCGGGGGCGATCAACGGCCTGAACCCATCGGAGGCCAGCAGTATCGCAGCGTCGGCCA
>CAXSEX010000120.1:9401-10782 GCA_964236415.1 uncultured Acetobacteraceae bacterium
CGGCCAGTGACCTCGACGTGCTGCGCCGGGAGCTCGCCATCCCGCTGGCGGGCATCGCGCCGGCCGCGCTTCGCGACAGCTACGCGGAGCAGCGTGGCGGCACGCGTCGGCACGAGGCGATGGACATCCTCGCCCCCCGCGGCACGCCCGTGCTCTCGGCGGCGGATGGCCGCGTGAGCCGGTTGCTGAACAGCAAGGCGGGCGATGTCTACGTGTTCGCCGGGCAGGACACGGCCAACCCGCCGCTTCCCGACACCTCGGCCGCCGTGATTGGCCCGGCGGTGCTGGCGAGCGACACGGCCACCGCGCCGTTCTCCGCCACTCTCGGCGCGGCGCCGCCGACCATCGAGGTGGGCGAGGGGCAGCGGGTGCAGGTCGGCGTGCTGGCGAACCGCAACACGCTGACCCCTTCGGCTGCGCCGACCACGGGGTCCTACGTGCGGGACATCCTCAAGGCGCTGGCGACGCTTTCGAACGCGACGGCCGGGCCGGGCTTGCAAGCGATGGCGGCCAGCACCCATGCCTTGCTGGGCAGCGCCGTGGGCGCGATTGCCGTCGAGTCCGGTGCGCTGGGCGATGTGCAGTCCAGCCTGGCGGCGCGGCATACCCAACTGGGCGACACCGTGACCGCCTTGAACGCCCAGGTGGACAGCGCGGAGAACGTGGACATGGCGGCCACCCTGACCAAGGTGTCCCTGCTGCAAACCAAGCTGCAAACCTCGTATCAACTGATCGCCGGGGCCAAAAGCTTGAACTTGGCTCAGTACCTGTAGCCGGCGCTCAGCTTGTTCGGTAAGGCTTAGGAGATCGCAACGGCATTGATCTCCAGCACCCACGCCCCGTTACGGATAGCCACGGAAGGCCGCTCTCGTGCAATCTAGAAGATAATTTCGCAATAGCACCAAGCGGTCATTGCCCCAAAACATTCGGCCGCCGATCCCGAATGTCGGAACTCCGAATGCACCTTGCTGCGCCGCCTTATGCATGATCCGCTGCCGCTCGGCCATCGTGCCTGCATTGTCAAGCGCAACGGTGAAAGAGGCCCGGTCAAGCCCGACCGCTTCCGCTCGCTCGATGCACAAAAGACGATCTATGGAGGGCAAATCCTCGACGAACACGGCTCGGAACAACAGTTGGGCGTAAGTCTCTGCACCGCCGAGCAGGCGCGCGGCCGTGCAGGCCAGCGAAAGAAGGTCGGGATCAAGCGCAAGGCGCCCATGTGGCTCGCGAAAGGGCACCCCATAGAGGTCCGCCCAGGCCTCGGCGTCCTTTTGCCGATAGCTCCAGTCATACTGGCCGGCACCGTTGGGGGCAGCAAACGGATTGTGACCGCGTGCCGCGATGAGTCGGGCGCTGTCCACGGCGAGCCAGTTGAACCGCG
>CAXSEX010000121.1:0-10775 GCA_964236415.1 uncultured Acetobacteraceae bacterium
GCCAAACCGGGGCGTGCCGTATTCCGGCGCGGCGGCGGGCGCGTTGTCCAGGTGCATCACCGTCGAGCCTGGCCCCTCGTAGGCCGGCCAGCTTGGCAGCCCAGCGCCGTTGGGAGTGCCGTTCTTGGCGAAGTTGGTCCAGTAGCTCATCAGCAGCTCGGAAAAGCTGTGGTCGGCATCGCCGGGCGCCGCCGCGTTCGGCGGGTACACCTCCGGCAAGAGGGTTCCGAAGACGAACGGCAACTCGGCGGTATGGATGGGCACCGGCGCGTAAGCCGAGCTATAGGAGTACTGGTAAACATAGACCGGCGCCGCCCACCAGGACGTGAGCCACTGCCGCGCCAGCATCTCCCAGGTCTGCTGCGCGATCACGAGATCGCCCGACAGCTGGTTGGCGGACGCAGTGGCTTGATCCTCATTGCCCGACGGGTAGAGATAGTTGAACACGGGAAGCCAGGCGGCGCCGAACTGCTGGCTGGCGGCGGACTGGAACTCCTGCGGCGTCGCGTGCGGCAGGTCGCGCGCGTCGAACAGGCGAAGGTCCTCGCGGTCGGTCCATCCGCCGAGCAGCGGGATCTTGGGTTGGGTGCCGTCCACGAACGCCTTGCCCGGCGACTGCTGCAGGAATTGCCCATCGATGCTCGGCGTGAAGTCGGTCAGGCCGGGGTCGGTAGTGGGGTTCCAGGCGGCGACGCTGTTGAGCTGGTCGGCCGGGACGGCGCGCAGGTCCGCGGCCGTCTGCGCGCCGAGCTTCGCCGCCAATGCCGTGCCCTCCGCCAGCGCCTCCGGATGGGTTGACAACGAGCCGTGCTCGCTGTCCCACCAGGCGCCGCTCTCGATGATCGCTTTCTGGAACAGCCCGCGCGCCGAGGGGGCCGCCATCAGGATGCCGATCGCGTGCGCCCCGGCCGACTGGCCGAACACCGTGACGTTGTTCGGGTCGCCGCCGAAGGCCGCGATGTTGCGCTGGACCCAGCGCAGGGCGGCCACCTGGTCCTCCAGCCCATAGGCGCCGGAGCTGCCCTGCTCCGCATCCAGCGACGGATGCGCCAGGAAGCCGAACGGACCAAGCCGGTAGTTCATCGACACCATCACCACGTCGTGGTCGGCGAGGTTGGTCCCGTCAGAGACGGGGTCGCGCGAGGTGCCGAACACGAAGCCGCCGCCATGGATCCAGACCATAACCGCTTTCGGCCGGGTGGCGGCGCCCGATGCCGGCGTCCACACGTTCACCGTCAGGCAGTCCTCGCTCGGCTGCGGCGCCCCCGGCGCCGGCGGGCCGAGCGGCGTGGCCCAGCAAGGGGCGCCGAACGCCGTCGCATCGCGGACATCGCTCCAATGCGCCGCCGGCTGGGGCGCCTGCCAGCGCAGCGGGCCGACAGGCGGCGCCGCGTAGGGGATGCCCTTGAACGCCGCCACGCCGTTGGCGTCCGGCGACGCCCCCTGCACCAGGCCGGCATCCGTCTGCACGAGCGGCGACGCATGCGCCGCCCCGACCGCCAGCCCCGACAGCGCGCTGGCGAGGACGAGCTGCTGCAATAGTTTTGTCACTGTTTTCATTTCCACCCAGTTGGAGTCACGTTTGGGAAGGTTGGCTACCGGCCGATGTCGCCGTCACGGAAATACGCCTCCGTCCCACACTTGCAATTCCATGAGGCTCATATTCTAGAACCGTCTCCCGATCCTTGCCAAGACCCGCGGCCATTGGTTGGCCAGCGCCGTCGAAACCAGTCAAGATCTCCAATCCGAGCAGGCTCCACGGATGCAACCGAACAAATCATCCGATGACATCGAGCAGCTGCAAATGCCCATCGTTTCGCTATCCGCACTTCCGGTCCAGGGCCGGTCCTGTGAAATCGGCTGACAGCATGCGTGCCCATGCGCGGCGCCATGGCCAGCCCGTCACCGTCGCAGGGCGCGTAGATGAGCATGCATGTGCCCGGAAAGCCGAGAGCGGCGCCAGCCAGCCCGTGCCGTTCAGCCCGCCCGACCCGCCCTCTGGCGGCGCCCGGCCCTGCTCAAGCGGGTGTTCCCCCAAGCGGCGGCGCGACCGACAGGCCGCGAACGCCATGCCGCATGATCAGGTCTGCCACCAAGCCTGACCGCTTCGCCTCCTCGACGAACCCGCTCAGGAACGCCTGGCCAGCCACGTTGGCCCTCGCCGTTCCGACAGCCTGCTGCACGGCCGTGAAGTGGCCGTGCAGCACCCTGGTGCCAGCCAAGGCCGCGGCATCGGCGTCGAGGCCAGGGCGCAGGCCAGCCAGCGCGTCTAGGCCCTCATCAACGAACCGCTCGCGAGAGGCGGCGATGCTCGGTGCCCGCACCAGCTCGGCATGCACGATGTGCCGGGTCAGCCACAGGTCGTAGGCGCTCCCGCCGCAGACGGCGATCCTGACGCCTGGGCGGTCAACATCGGCCAGGCTTGCGATGCGTGATCCTGCTGGCACCAGATAGGTCGCCTGGATCTCCGCGTAGGCGGCGGTGAACGCGATCGTCCTGGCCCGCGCAGGCTCCGCCCCGATCAGGGCGATGTCCCATCCTCCGGCATCGACGCCGTTCGCCAGCTCGCCTGCTGTTGCGAAGGGCACGAGGCGGACCGGGACGCCAAGGCGCTGTCCGACGTGCCGCGCCAGGTCCGGCGCGACCCCCTCCGGCTCTCCGGCCGTGCTCCTGCCCGTGACCAGCAGGAAATTGCCGGTGTTGATGCCGGCGCGGAGCACTCCGGTCGAGGCAAGTTCGCTTATGACATCCTGGACCATGGATTTCCTCAGCCAGCAAGGGTCAGGGTTGGGCCAGGCCCGGCAGCGGCGCCGCATGGTCCGGCAGGGCCATGGCCCCTGGGCGTCGCCCCGCCCAGCGCAGCAAAGACGAGCTGCGTCGTCCATTGCGAAGCGGCCACAGCCCAGGCACGCGCCATTGCACCGGGCCGATGGCCTGCTTGTCGATCAGCTGGCCGATACCGACCACCGCGCCCTTGGGCGCCGCTCATCCGACGGCCCTGAAACGCTCGGCAGCGGCGGCGTTCACGACCATGTCGTCCACGCCCGCGATGCGCGGCCGGCCCTTGGCCAGGGCACGGTGGAACTCTCCCTTCGACACCGGCGCGACGTCGGCGATGATACGCCAATGGTCGCCGCCGTCGCGGCTTTCGAACACCTGGCCGTCGGTGTCGGCGGCGAACAGGTTGAAGCCCTGGTCATGCACCTCGATCGACAAGGCGCTGAACAGGGCACGCTGCCCATCCGGAAGCCCGCCCAGCAAGCGCTCCCATGTCTTGCCGCCATCGCTGCTGCGCGCCAGCTTGCCCTGCGCGCGCCCGCTTCTGTACCAGTGCGGCGGCCATCCCACGCCCGCGGCCAGGAACAGCAGGTCCGGGTTGTCAGGGTGCATGACGAACGCATCCGGATATTCCATCTGCGGCAGCATGGGGTCGCGCGCCCAAGTCCGCCCCCCGTCAGCGGTGCGCACCAGCCCGACCAAGCCGACCGCGGCGATCATCTGGTCCGGTGCACGCGGGTTGACGAGCAGCCGGTGCATGTCGCATTCGGCCGGCGCCGGGTTGATGCGCAGGTCTTCGAACGTTTGGCCGAGGTCATGCGAGACGAGCAGCGCGCCGATCTCGATGCCGACGAACAGGCGGTCGCCGTCCAGCACGATCTCCTTCACATGTCCCAGCCGCGGCGGTGGCGGGAACGTCCATTGCGGGAAGCTGGGCACCTGGCGCAGGCCGGGCAGCTCCTCCCAGCTCACCCCGTCGTCCCGGCTCATCATGAGGTGCGCGGGCATGGACCCGACGAAGGCGACATCCCGGCCTTGCAGCAGGCCGGACCGCGCCGCCCAAAGGTCGTACTGCGGCATGCCCGTGTTCGACCAGTCCCAGGTGTCGCCGCCATCGGTGCTCCGCGCGACGCCCAGGCCGTGGGTCGCGGCAAGGAGGGTGCCAGAAGCGAGCTGGGTCACGGCGCCGACCGCGCAGCCCTCCAGCGCCCGGCGGGCGACCCGCCAGCCCGTGCCCTCGCGGTCGAGCATGGCGACCCCGTCCACGGTGCCGACAACGAGCCGGGAGGACGGACGGGCAGCGCGGAACGAGTTCATCCCGCCGTTCGAGAGCGATACCATCTTGACTGTCTCCTCCTGCTTCCTGTGTTCGCGTGTCCCGCGTCGCGCTCGTTGACGCCGCAGCTCCGCTTCCACGGCCAGCCTCAATGCTTCCCGGACAGGCCCGTTCGAAAAGCCGAACTCCCTTTGCAGGTCCGCTTCCCGGATGCGTTCGCCGGGCTTGCAATGGCCATTCAGGTCCGGACCGGCCTGGACCCGTTCGCGTCATCTGCCGCCCCCTTGCCGGGCGTGAGCTTGGCGGATGCGGTGTTGCTGGCCACGCGACCCATTCCTCCCCGCTCCCTCCGCTTGCAGATCGCGGACATCTTGCCGCAGGAAGATCAGCACCTGTTGACGGCGAGACATTAATTATTAGTGTCCCATCGTCAACAGGGGTACGCGCGCGTCGAAGCGGCGCCCGCGGAGCCGTGGATGTTCAGTCGCCGGGTATGATCGGGCGCCTGCTCGCGGCCTGCGGGCGGCCGGGTTGCGCGACCCTGGGAATCGGGTGGTGAGGTCCGGTCCAGGACAAGTCGCACCCGCCACCCCGTCGCGCGTTTTCAGGAGCTGGTTCTTGATCAAGCACATGGTGTTCTTCAGCTTCAAGCCGGACGTGGACCAGGCCGGCCGCGACACGCTGCTGCGGGAGTACACGACCTTCCCGAAGCTGCATCCGAAGATGCGCGGCTTCACGCTGGGCCGAAACATCAGCGAGCGGGACCAGGCGTTCGAGTACGCCTTCACCGTCGAGTTCGAGAGCGAGTCTGACTTGAAAGCCTACCTGAACAGCCGCGAGCACGAGGAGCACGTCGTCCATCGGTTCCGGCCGTTGATCGCCACCCGGGCCATCGTGAGCTACGAGGTTGCGAGCGGCGCGATCACCAACCTCTTCGGACCGCAGGTCGTCATGGGCAGCCGGCTGGGGGTGGACGGCGGATGAGCGGCGACGATGCGCTGACGCCAGGCATGTCCGTTTCCGCTCAGGGCATGACCGCGTCGCGCCCGTCACGGCCTGGCCGGAGCCGCCGGACGGGTGGAAGGTCAGGACCTACAGCCTGGACGTCCCTCCCGAAAAGGGGCGTTTCGGCCGCATCTGGCGCTGCACGACGCTCATGGTGAACGTCCTCGACCCTTGGGAAGGGCCGCGCGACCCGGCGAAGCTCTCGCCCCACCACCATGACGACTTCGAGCAGTGCTCCCTCGCGCTGTCGGGCGGGTTCATCCATCACCTCCGCTGGCCGTGGACGGTCGACAAGGCGAACTGGTGTCCCGACGACCACGAGTTATGCGGTTCGCCGTCAGTCTCCGTCATCCCGCCGCCGGCGCTCCACACCACGGAGGCGTGCGGCGCCGGGCTGAACCAACTGGTCGATGTCTTCAGCCCGCCAAGGCGCGACTTCTCGGAAAAGCCGGGCTGGGTGCTCAACGCCGTGGACTACCCGATGCCGTAAGGAACCTGGGCACGTCAATGCTTCACGCGGGCTGGGTCCGAGCGGGGTCGGCATTCCCAACCCTGCGTGGCCGCGCGGCCTCGTGCGTCTCGCTCGGCACCGCTTGCGGCTTTGCCTGGGGATGTGGTGGCGGCGACCTTGGTTCAGCTTGAAGGGCACGTTCGGCTTCCAGGATCAGAATGGGGACGCTCCTCCAGGCCACCCGGCGCTTCGGCGGTCAGCCCCGGCCGGGCCGCGCCGCTTCCAGCACCGCCCCGATGTGCTCCGCCAGCAGGTCCAGCGAGAACGGCTTGCCAATCGTTTCCGCCCCCGGCCCCGCTGCCCCCGCTTCCGCGTAGCCCGTCATGAACAGCACGGGCAGGCCAGGCCTGCGCCCGCGCGCCGCGTCTGCCACCTGGCGCCCGTCCAGCCCGCCCGGCAGCCCCATGTCGGCCACCAGCACGTCCACACGGCCGCCCCCGTCCAGCAGCCGGAGCGCCGCGGCGCCGTCCGGCGCTTCCAGCACGCGGTAGCCCAGGTCGCGCAGCCACTCCGCCACCGTCTGCCGCAGTTCCTCCTCGTCCTCGACCAGGAGCACCACGTCGCTGGCCCCGTCGCCTTCTTCCGCCTCGTCCGCCGGCGCCGGCTTGTGGCGCGGCAGGAAGATGCGCACCGTCGTGCCCTGGCCCGGCGCGCTTTCCAGCCGCACGACCCCGCCGCTTTGGCGCACGAAGCCGTAGATCTGGCTCAGGCCCAGCCCTGTCCCCTGGCCGAGCGGCTTGGTCGTGAAGAACGGCTCAAAGGCGTGGGCCACCACCTCCGGGGCCATGCCCATGCCGGTGTCGGTGACCGCGACCGTGGCGAAGGCGCCGGGCGCCGTCGCGTCCTCGCCGGCCAGGTCGGCCGCGGACAGGTGCGTTTCCCCGGTCGAGATCGTCAGCCAGCCGCCCTCAGCCATGGCGTCGCGCGCGTTGATGGCGAGGTTCAGCAGGGCGTTCTCCAGCTGGCCCTCGTCGCACGACACGAGCCACAGCCCGTCGCCCAGGCGCACCTCGACCTGGACGGACGGCCCCACCGTGCGCCGGATCAGCTCCTCCATGCCCACCGGCACGGGGTCGAGCGGCAGCTGCCGCGCGAAGGCGAGCAAGCGGTGCGTCAGGGCTGCGGCGCGCTGCACCGACCGGCGCGCCGCGGCCAGGTGGCGCCCGGCTTCCCCGGCGCGGCCCTGATCCACCCGGCGCTGCATCATCTCCAGGCTGCCGGTGATACCCTGGAGCACGTTGTTGAAGTCGTGCGCGATGCCGCCGGTGAGCTGGCCGATGGCTTCCATCTTCTGGCTTTGCCGCAGGGCCGCCTCGACCGCCATCAGCTCGGCCGTGCGCGTTTCCACCCGCGCTTCCAGCGTGGCATTGGCCTCGCGCAGCGCCTCCTCGGCCCGCTTCACCGCGGTCTGGTCTTCCACGGCCGCCATGAGCGAGGACGCTGCACCGTCAAGGCCGGGCTGGACGGCCCAGGTTTCTTGCGCGAACCGGGCCGAGCCGTCCTTGTGCCGGTGCCGCACCTCGCCCTGCCAGCCTCCTCCGTGCCGCAGCGCCGCCACCATGGCGGGCCAGGGTTCCGGAAACCCGGAGCACAGCAGCTCCCGGGCGAGCGCGCCCACGGCCTCGGCCGGCGCGTAGCCGAACAGCCGCTCCATGCCCTGCGTCTACACCTCGACCCGGCCGTCCCAGTCGCAGACCAGCGTTTGCGAGTGGCTGAGCATGGCCACCATCCGCTCGCGCTCCCGCGCGACCTCGCGCAGCGCCTCCTCTGCCGCGCGGCGCGCCGTGCCGTCGCGCATGACCTTGAGGTAGCCTGCGACCGCGCCGGCCCGGTCGCGGATCGGCCGCAGCTCGCCGCTGCTCCAGAAGCGCGAGCCGTCCCGCCGGACGTGCCAGCGTTCCTCGTCCGTCCAACCCCGTTCGCGCGCTTCGCGCATCTCGGCCTCGGGCACGCCGGCCGCCCGGTCCTCGGGCGTGTAGAGCGCGGCGAGTTCCCGGTCCAGCGCCTCCGCCTCTCCCCAGCCCAGCAGGCGGGAGGCCCCGCCCCACCAACCCGTGATGCGCCCGTTCGGGCTGGTGGCGACGATGGCGTGGTCGGCGGCGCTTTCCAGAACCAAGCGCAGGCGGTCGCCGCCGATCCCTATGCCTGCCGCGTCCGGCCTACCAGCCGCCGCCATGGCCCGCCCCGCCCGAGGGCGGGGCGCCAGGCCCCCGGTTTCCGGCCCGCCCGTCCGCGTCGCCGCCGAGGAACAAGTAGGCGGGGTCGAACTCGCCCGCGGCCTGCAGGCCCGGCAGGTCGTCGATGGTCACCTGTCCGTCGTCCGAGGTGACCAGCCCCTCGCCGTGCAGGTGCCGCAGCGTGCGGTTGACGTGCACGACGGACAGCCCGAGCGCGTCGGCGATCTCCGCGGGCGGAATGGGCAGCGTGGAGCCATCGTCCCCAGCCAGCCCGACCGCCTCCAAGCGCCGCAGCACCTCGCACAGCATGTGCGCGACCCGCCCGCGCGCCGTGCGGCGGGCAATGCCGAGCATCCAAACCTGGGAGATGGCGGCGTCCACCAGCGTGCCGCGCCACAGCGCGCGCGCGATTGCCGGCCGGCCCTCCATCCAATCCGCCAGCACCTCGTGCGGCAGCATCGCCACCTTGCACGGGGTCAGGGTGGCGACGGCGTGGTCCGCCGTGCCCAGCAGGAAGCCGTGCAGGTCGCACAGGTCGCCCGGGATCTCGAAGCTCATGATCTGCCGCTGCCCGTCCTCCAGCGTGCGGTGGCGATAGGCGAACCCTTGCAGGATCAGCTGGCATTCCATCGGACGGTCGCCCTCGCGCACCAGGGCGCGGCCGGCGCCGACCTGCCGCGTGCGCCCCACGGCTTGCTCCAGCGCCCGCTTGTCCCGTTCGGGCAGGGGGCCGAACGCTTCCAGCTTGCGGATGAACGGCGTGGGCATGGCGGGACCTCGCGGCGCCGCTGAGAACGGCTCATGAACGTAGGAATCCTAACACTCAAGAAGATGTGTCGTAAAGAACTGTCAAGAGCCGGCCCGACGCCTTATACATCTTGCATTGCTCGCACGATGGTCTCGGGCGCGAGCGGCCGGAAGTCCTGTGTGCTCTCGCCCCCTCCTCCCATGGCGAGAGTCTCATGCCCCCTTCCACGGCGCCCCGCGCCGCTTCGACCGATCCCATCCGCAACCGCCTGCTCGCGGCCCTCGCGCCGGACGACCTTTCGCGCCTGCGCCCGCACCTGGAGCCGATGTCGCTGGGTTCGGGCGAGGTGCCGACCGAGCCGGGCTGCCCCATCGCGCACGTGCTGTTCCCGGAGGCAGGCATCGTGTCCGTGCTCGCCGTCGCCCCCGACAAGCGGCGGCGCATCGAGGCCGGCCTGATCGGGCGGGAGGGAATGATGGGCCTGCCGGTCGTGCTGGGCACCGATGCCGAGGTGCATGAGACCCTGGTGCAGGCGGACGGGCGGGGATGGCGGCTGCCGTCGGACGTGCTGCGCCGGGCCATTGCGGACAGCCCGGCGCTGCACAGGGTGCTGCTGCGCTACGTCCAAACCTTCATGGCCCAGACCGCGCACACGCTGCTGGCCAACACCACGTGTCGGATGGACGAGCGCCTGGCGCGCTGGCTGCTGATGACCCGCGACCGCCTGGACGGGGACGACCTGCCGCTCACCCAGCCGTTCCTGTCGCACATGCTCGGGGCGAACCGGCCCGGCATCACCTTGGCCCTGCGTAAGCTCGGAGCAGCTGGCCTCATCCGCAACGCGCGGGGCCAGATCACCGTCCTTGACCGCGCGGGGCTGGAAGCGGCGGCGGCCGGGTCCTACGGCGCCCCGGAAGCCGAGTACGCCCGCCTGTTCGGCCCGCCGCGCTGATCGGTTGGGAGCATGCCTGTAAATGCCCCGCACGGGCCTATATCGAGCAGATCGCCGTATCTGTTCTGGATACAAGCGACTAGGATGAACATCGGTCTTCCGTGCCGACGGACCGTCGTGAAAGCCGGGCACAGTGACCTGGCCAGAAGCACAAGGTTTGCGGCGTGATGATCGAGAACACGGACAAGAAGGCACCCACCGATGCCCAAGGGCACCACGCGGCCCAGGGGTGCCGCCCCGTGCGCGACGGTCAGGCCCGCGGCGGCCACGACATGTTCTTCGCCGCGGTGCGGATGTCGCCCGTGCCGATGTGCCTGTCGGACCCGAACCGTCCCGACAACCCGCTGGTGTTCGTGAACCGTGCGTTCGAGGACCTGACCGGCTACGCGGAAGAGGAGATCCTGGGCCGGAACTGCCGCTTCCTGCAAGGGCCGGAAACCGACCGGGCAGTGGCGGCCGAGGTCGGGCGCTCCATCGCGGCGAAGGTGGACGTGTCCGTCGAGGCCTACAATTACCGCAAGGACGGCAGCGGATTCTGGAACGCGCTGTACATCAGCCCGGTGTTCAGCGACGCGGGCGACCTGCTCTACTTCTTCGGCAGCCAGCTCGACGTGACGAAGCGGCGCCAGGCCGAGGCGGTGATGCAGCAGAGCCGGCACCTCCATGCGCTGGGCAGCATGGCCGCCGGCATCGCGCTTGAGCTGAGCAGCCTGATCGCCGGCGTGACGGCCAGCCTGGAGCAGGCCCGTGCCAACCCAAGCGGCGAGGCGCAGGCCCAGCAGCTTGCCCATGCGGCCTGGGGGGCGGAGCAGGCCGGGCGGCTCACTCGGCAGTTGCCGAGTGCCCGCCCGCAGCCCCAGGACACGAGGCCCGCCGGTCCTGGCCAGCCGGATTGTGACCCGCTGGGGTTCGGCGGCGAGGGCAGGCCAGGGCGGGCGGTCGCGGCGGCGTCACCCGGCGGCCCCTGGCCCGGTTGGCCCGTGGCGGCCCCTGACGACGGCGGCGCCCTGGTGCTGCAGCCCGTGCGCGTTGACACGCAGGGCGAGGACGAGGAGGGATGCCTCGTGTTCGGCAAAGGCCGGCTCGTGGCGGTGCTGGTGCGCCTGTCCGGCCAGCACGGCGCGTTGGCGGGACGGTGGCACCTTGAGCACGGGTTCGGCGCGCTGGACAGCCCGGAGCACCCGAACTTCGCCAGCCTTGATGCGGCGCGGGGCTGGGTGGGGCGACGGCTCGGCCGCCGACACCCAGGCGACGATCACCGCGCTGGGCGGCACGAGCTTCGTCGTGACGACCAACCTCGGCCACACCTACGCCGGCCCGGGCACCTA
>CAXSEX010000122.1:0-7254 GCA_964236415.1 uncultured Acetobacteraceae bacterium
GGATGGGCAAGCGCCCGTTCGAGGCGGCGGTGGAGGCGGCGGACGAGATCGGCCTCGCGGTGATCGCGATCACGCTGACCATCATCGCGGTGTTCTCCCCCGTCAGCTTCATGGGCGGCATCGCCGGGCAGTTCTTCAAGCAGTTCGGCCTGACGGTGTCGGCGGCGGTGCTGGCGTCCTTGCTAGTGGCCCGGCTGATCACGCCGCTGATGGCCGCCTACCTGATGCGCCCGGTCGCGGCCCATGACGAGCAGGACGGCTCCATTATGCGCGCCTACACGCGCTTCCTGGCGGCGACGCTGCGCTGGCGCAGCCTGACCTTGCTGGCCGGCCTCCTGGCGTTCGGCCTGTCGATCTGGTCCACGACCCTGCTGCCGACCGGGTTCATCCCCCCGGCCGACGAGAGCCGTGTGGTGCTGTCCATCGAGTTGCCGCCGGGGTCCACGCTCGCCGACACCAGGGCGGCGACGGACCGCATCGCCGCCGAGTTCCGGCAGGTGCCGGAGGTGACGACGGTGTTCGTCGTGGGCGGCACGACGCCCACGGGGGCGGGCAAGGAAATCCGCCGGGCCAAGATGATCGTGAACCTCGTGCTCAAGGAAACCCGCGCCCGCAGCCAGAAGCAGATCGAGTCGGAGCTGACCCGGCGCCTCGCGACCCTGCCCGACGTGCGCGGCTGGTACGTGAACGACCGCGGGGAGCGCGAGCTTTCGGTCACGGTGCTGGGAGACGACCCGGACGCGCTGGACCGCGCGGTCGCGGGGATGGAAAGCGGGATGCGCCGCCTGCCCGGCTTCGGCAACGTGGCGCCCTCCGCCGGCGCCGACCGTCCGGAGATCCGCGTGGTGCCCCGGGTGGACGAGGCCGCGCGCTTCGGCGTGTCCACGGAGGCGATCAGCGACGCCGTGCGGATCGCCACCATCGGCGACGTGCCCGCGAACCTCGCGAAGTTCCGCGCGGGCGACCGGCTGATCCCGATCCGCGTGGAGGTGGACACGGCGCTGCGCGGCAGCCTCGATGCGATGGAGGCCCTGACCGTCACCGGCGCCACGGGGCTGCCGGTGCCGCTGCTGGCGGTGGCCGACGTGGAGCTGGGGCAAGGGCCGGCCAGCGTCGAGCGCTATGACCGGGTGCGCCGGGTCGTGCTGGGCGCCGACCTCGCCAAAGGGCTGGCGTTGGGCGAGGGCCTGAAGCAGGTTTACGCGCTGCCGCAGGCGAAGGCCCTGCCGCCCGGCGTGCGCATCCAGAACGGCGGCGACGCCGAGATCATGGCGGAGGTGTTCAGGGGGTTCGGCCTGGCGATGGGCGCCGGGCTGGTGATGGTGCTGGGCGTGCTGGTGCTGCTGTTCCGCAACGTGTTCCAGCCGGTCACCATCCTGCTGTCGTTGCCGCTCAGCCTGGGCGGCGTCATCCTGGCGCTGCTGCTGACCGGGGAGCCGATCAGCATGCCCGTCGTGATCGGCGTGCTGATGCTGATGGGCATCGTGACCAAGAACGCCATCATGCTGGTCGATTTCGCCATCGAGCGGCGGGCGGAGGGCATGGGGCGCGCCGAGGCCATCATCGACGCCGGGCGCAAGCGGGCGCGGCCCATCGTGATGACCACCATCGCCATGGTCGCCGGCATGGTGCCGAGCGCCCTGGGCCTGGGCGACGGGGGCGAGTTCAGGGCACCCATGGCCATCGGCGTGATCGGCGGGCTGATCGTCTCGACGCTGCTGTCCCTGGTGTTCGTGCCGTCGTTCTACACGGTGATGGACGATGCGTCGCGCTTGGCCGGGCGGCTGTTCGGCCGGCTGCTGACGCCGCGCGACGCCGCCGTGCCGGCGTCGCTGCGCCCTGGCCTGCCGCCCCGGCGCAAGCCCGCCGCCCTGGCAGCCAGCCGGCCGCTGCCGGAGTAGCCGCTATCGCCGATTCGTATGCCGCCGGGCTGGCGCCTTCTTTGCGGGCGTTGCCTTCTTCGCGGGCGCCGGGGCCGGCGCTGCCGCCTGGCCCTCGCCTGGCGTCACCGTCACGTCCACCCGCAACAGGGCGTCCGGCGCGCCGGCCGTGTTCGGCACCAGGGCCACGGCAAATCGGTCGGACCCGGCGAAACCAGGATGCGCGGTGTACCCCACGCGGGTTTGCCCGTTGACCGGCCGGATGTACACCCGCCCATGCTCCGGCCGCGTTTTCACGAGACCGTACTTGAACGGCTGCCCGTCCTTTTCCGCCGTGACGACGCCGCACCAGCCGTCATTGGTCAGCGCAATGGTCGCCGGCGCCGGCGACGCCAGGTCAACCGCGGACGGGGTGCAGGCCTTGGCGATGCCCTCGTTCTGCAAATCCACGGCCGGCGCGGGCGGGGGCGTCTTGGCGCATCCCGACAAGGCGAGGGCCACGGCCGCGGCTGCGATCAGCTTGGTGTGCAAGACTCGGCTCCTAGTCGCAATGAGTGCGCCTGACTGCCACACCCGGTCCGGGACGCCAAGCCGAGGCCTGCGGTTTTCCCCGGCTTGAACCGGCGTGGGTTCATGGCCGCCTTCAACTTTCCGGAACGGTGACTTATGACGCGGTTTTACACCGAAGACTCAACTCCCGTGCCCCCAGGGGCGCAA
Organism: uncultured Acetobacteraceae bacterium; assembly: GCA_964236415.1. Lineage (GTDB taxonomy): Bacteria > Pseudomonadota > Alphaproteobacteria > Acetobacterales > Acetobacteraceae > CAHJXG01. Next base: position 2,598 of record CAXSEX010000122.1, read on the forward strand.
CGTGGAGGGCTGCGCAGTGGACGCTGAACTGAGGCCGGACCGGCCTCCGGCCAGCCAGGGCGGCGAGTGGGGCTACTCGGCGCAGCTCGACACCCCGACCCGGCAGCCCGCGCGTCCCGCCCGCCGGGCGGAGCCGGACGAGGGCGCCGATGAGGACGCGCGCAGGCAGGCCACAGACAGGCACGTGGAAAACGACGAGGCCGCGGCGGGCGATGGGGAGCATGCGCCCGAAGCGCCCATGCCGCGCTGGAAAAAGCTGCTGTACTGGGCCGTGGGCCTGCTGGCCTTGGCGGCGCTGACCGTCGCCGGCGTGCTTTATTGGCTGCACGCCCGGCACTTCGAAAGCACGGATGACGCCTTCATCGACGGCTACATCTCGCAGATCGCGGCGCAGGTGCCGGGCCGCGTGACCCGCATCGCGTTCGCGGACAACCAGCAGGTGAAGGCGGGCCAGGTGCTGGTGGAGCTTGACCCCCGGGACTACCAGGCAAGGCTCGACCAGGCCGTGGCGCAGCGCGCGCAGGCGGCGGCGCAGGCGGACCAGGCGCGGGCGCAGGTCGGCCTGCAGCAGGCGAACGCGGACCAGGCGGCGGCGAACGCCCGGGTGACGGAGGCCGACTTGCAGCAGGCGCAGACGGACCTCGCGCGCTACCGCTCCGTCGATCCCAAAGCGGTCACCAAGCAGCAGCTCGACACCTCCTCCTCCACCGTGCGGTCGGCCCAGGCGAAGCTGGACGCCAACCGCCAGGCCGTGGCCGCCGCGCAGGCGCAGGTCGCGGCGCAGCGCGCCGCCGTGGCCGCCGCCGAGGCCAGCGTGAAGCAGGCCGACGTGGCGGTCGAGAACGCCCGGCTGCAGCTGTCCTACACCCGCGTCACCGCGCCCTCGGACGGCCAGGCGACCAAGCGCACGGTGGACCTCGGCAACTACGTGAACCCCGGGCAGTCCCTGCTGGCGGTGGTGCCTCCCCGGCTGTGGGTGACGGCGAACTTCAAGGAAACGCAGCTGGCGCTCATGCAGCCTGGCCAGCCCGTGCGCGTGCGGGTGGACGCCTGCCCGGACCTCGACCTCAGCGCCCGGGTGGACAGCTTCCAGGCCGGCTCCGGCTCGGTGTTCAGCAGCCTGCCCGCCGAGAACGCGACGGGCAACTACGTGAAGGTGGTGCAGCGCGTGCCGGTGCGGATCACGTTCGAGAAACAGGACCTGTCCCGCTGCCGGATGGCGCCGGGCATGTCGGCGACGCCGCGCGTCACGGTGCGCTGATGCGGAGGGGTGCGTTGATGCGGACGGGTCCGCTGGTGGCCGGCCCTGCGCTGCCGCGGTCCGCGGCGGGGCCGAACTCGCCCTGGATGCTGGCGGTCATCGTGTCCATCGCGACGTTCATGGAGGTGCTGGACACCACCATCGCCAACGTCGCCTTGAAGCACATCGCGGGGAGCCTGGCTGCCGGGCAGGACGAGAGCACCTACATCATCACCAGCTACCTCGTAGCCAACGCGATCATCCTGCCGATCAGCGGCTGGATGTCCAACGTGCTCGGGCGCAAGCGGTTCTACATGGGCTGCGTCGTGCTGTTCACCGTGGCGTCGGTCGCCTGCGCGTTCGCGACCACGCTTCCCATGATGCTGCTGTTCCGGGTGCTGCAAGGCCTCGGCGGCGGGGGCCTGGCGCCCACCGAGCAGTCCATCTTCGCCGACAGCTTCACCCCGAAGCAGCGGGCGCTGGCCTTTTCGCTGTACGGCTTCACCGTCGTCACCGCGCCGGCGGTCGGCCCGGTGCTCGGCGGCTGGCTGACCGACGCCTACTCCTGGCATTGGGTGTTCCTGATCAACCTGCCGTTCGGCGCGCTGTCGATGGCGCTCACCTGGCTGTTCGTCTACGACTCCCCGGTCGTGCAGGCGGACCGCCGCAAGCTGCTGGCCCGCGGCCTCCGGATCGACTACCTCGGCTTCGCCCTGGTGGCGCTCAGCTTCGGCACCTTGCAGGTCGTGCTGGACCGGTTCGAGCGGGACGACGGGTTCAGCTCCCCCTTCATCCTGACGCTCAGCCTCGTCTCGGCGGCCAGCCTGGTCGCCCTGGTGATCTGGGAGCTGGTGCACCCGCAGCCCGTGATCAACCTGCGGCTGCTCCGGGCGCCTGCGTTCGCGATCAGCAACGTCGTCATGTTCCTGTTCGGCCTCATCATCGTGTCCACGACGCAGCTCCTGCCGCAGCTGACGCAGGAACTGCTGGGCTACGACGCGACGACGGCGGGGATGACGCTCGGGATGGGCGGCGTGCTGTCCCTGTTCATCATGCCGCTCGCGGGCGTCGTCACCGGGCGGCTGATCCAGCCGAAATGGCTGATCTTCTCGGCGTTGCTGGGCACGGCGGGGGCGCTCAACTATGCGTCCGGCCTCAACCTCAGCATATCGTTCTGGAACGTCTCGATCTCCCGGATGCTGCAGGTGTTCTGGCTGCCGTTCATCTTCATCCCGCTGTCCGCCGTGCAGTTCACCGGGGTGCCGCCCGACAAGAACAGCGACGCCAGCGCCATCATCAACCTGATGCGCAACCTCGGCGGCAGCTGGGGCGTGTCCATCGCCACCACGCAGCTGCAATGGCGCGGGCAGTTCCACCACGCGCGCCTGGCCGAGCACGTCACGCCCTACAACGGCTACGGCTTCGGCGTGCCGCTCGGGCCGATCAGCCAGGCCGTGCAGGCCCAGGCGACGATCCTCAGCTACCTCGACGTGTTCACGATCCTGGCGGCCCTCGCGCTGGCGGCGGCGCCGCTCGTGCTGTTCCTTCCCAACCTCCCGAAAGGCGCCTCCGCAGGTGGCCATTAAGTTCCTGCCGGCCGCGGCGCTGCTGCTGGCCGGCTGCACCGTCGGCCCCGACTTCCAGCGGCCGGACCCGTGGTCGCCCGCGTCCTGGTTCAGCGCGCGCGCCCCGGCGCGGAAGGAGGCCAGCATGCCGGTGGCCGAGCCGGTGGATGCCGAATGGTGGACGCGCTTCAACGACCCGGTGCTGACCGGCCTCGTGCGCCGGGTCGCCGCGGGCAACCTGGACGTGCGCACCGCGGCCTTCCGGCTGGCGCAGAGCCGGGCGCAGCGCAGCGTCACCGCCGCCGACCAGGTCCCGCAGCTCAACGGCAACGCTTCCTACACCCGCCAGCGCATCAGCAAGCAGGGCGTGTTCAGCGAGTTTGACGGCGGCGGCTCCAGCGGCAGCGGATCGGGCGGAACACCCGGCACGCAGTCGAACGGCCTCGGCGGCCAGCAGGGCGGCTTCCCGGTCGGCGGCGCGGCCATCCCGCCCTTCGACCTGTTCCAGGGCGGCTTCGACGCCTCGTGGGAGCTTGACCTGTGGGGCCGGGTGCGCCGTGCCGTGGAAAGCGCCGACGCCACGCTGGAGGCCTCGACCGAGGCGCAGCGGGCGCAGCTGCTGTCCTCCGTCGCCGAGGTGGCGCGCGACTACGTGCAGCTTCGCGGCACCCAGGACACGCTGCGCATCACGCGGGACAACCTGGCGGCGGCCGGGGAAAGCGTGCGGCTCACGACGGAACGCGCCCGCGGCGGGCTGGCCACCGACCTCGACGTGGCCAACGCCCGCGCGCAGCTCGAATCCACCGCCGCCACGGTCCCGCAGCTTGAGCAGCAGGAAGCGCAGGGGATCAACGCCATCGGCCTGCTGCTCGGCATGCCGCCCGCGGCGCTGCAAGCCGAGCTGTCCCCGCGCAAGCCGGTGCCCCCCGTGCCGCCGCAGGTCCCGGTCGGCCTGCCGTCGGAGCTTGCCCGGCGCCGCCCCGACATCCGCCAGGCCGAAGCGCAGCTCCACGCCGCCACCGCCGACATCGGCGCGGCGAAGGCGGACTTCTACCCGCGGCTCACCCTGTCCGGCAGCGTCGCGCTGCAGGCGACGCAGATCAAGAACCTCGGCTTCTCCGCCGGCACCTACTCGTTCGGTCCCAGCCTGACGATCCCGATCTTCGAGGGCGGGCGGCTGCGCGGCACCTTGCAGCTGCGCGAAGCGCAGCAGCAGGAAGCGGCGGTCAACTACCAACGGACCGTGCTGCAAGCCTTCACCGACGTGGACAACGCCCTGATCGCCTACGCCGCCGAGCAGCGCCGCCGCCTTCGCCTGGCAGAGCAGGTGGCGCAAAGCCGCCGCGCGTTCAGCCTGGCGCAGAGCCAGTACCGCCAGGGCCTCACCGACTTCCTGCAGGTGCTGACGGCGCAGCGCACGGTGCTGGCGGCGGAGCAGCAGCTGTCCGACAGCACCGCGACGGTCTCGGCCAACCTCGTCGCGTTGTACAAGGCGCTGGGCGGCGGCTGGGAAGCGGACCTGCCGACGGGCGGGCTGGCCGCGAAGTAGAAGCCTGACACTTCGCAACTATCGGCTGCGGCGGCGCGCATGTTAGGAACAGGCAGTCCCGGCCTTTGGAGAAGCGTTGCATGGTGTCCTGGTGGTCTGCGCTTCGCCTGCGGTCGGTCGCCGTCGTGGCCTCTGCCGGGATCTTGCTGGCCGGCTGCGCCGGCGCCGGCGGTGGCGGCTATGATCCGGGCCTCAGCCCGGCGGAGAACCAGCTCCGCCAATCCAACGCGCGCTTCGACCAGACGGTCGGGGAGGGCGCGGGCGCGGGCGCGCTGCTGGGCGGGATCGCCGGGCTGGCGCTGG
>CAXSEX010000122.1:7264-10770 GCA_964236415.1 uncultured Acetobacteraceae bacterium
TGGGCGGGCGGAACCGCGGCCAGGCCGCGCTGATCGGCGCCGCCGCGGGGGGCGCATTGGGCGCCGGCGCGGGCTATGCCGTCGCGCGCAACAACCTGAACCGGGCCAGCAGCGAGGCGCAGTTCAACGACGCGATCCAGCAGGCCAGCGCCGATGCGAACAGCTTCCGGGCATCGGCCCAGGCATCGCAGCAGGTTGCAGACAAGGCCATGGCGGATGTGCGCCGGCTGAATGGCCAGCTTCGGGCCGGGCAGATCACGCAGGCGCAGTACCGGTCCAGCGTTGCCAAGTACCAGGCCGACAGCGACGCCATGACGAAGCAGATCACCGAGGCGCAGAAAGCCTCCGTGCAGATCCAGCAGGGCGTACAGGTCGCAAGCGGCGCGAACCGCGGGCAACTGTCCCGTTCGAAGGCGGACATCGACGCATCCCGCCAGCAGATCGAGCAGAACCAGGCCCGGCTGAGCCGCATGATCGCAGGTGAGGCATGAGGGCGCTGCTGGCCGGCGGCGCCCTGCTCGGGCTGGCCGCCTGCACCCCGCAGCAGTGCGACCCGTCGCAGGCCGGGTTCTTCAGCGGCATCGGCTGCGCGGCGTCCGGCAGCTACGCCACCCGCAACCAGTATCAGCAGGTCGAACTCGCGCAGCAGCGCGGCGCCGCGGCGCAAAGCCGCGACCAGGCGCAGCAGGAAGGCGCGCGGGCCAGCCAGGCGCTGCTCACCCGCGACCAGGCCCGGCAACGCCTGGCCACCGTGGATCAGCAGAACACGCGGCTCCGCGCCCGCCTGGCCAGCGCCCGCGCCCGCGGCGGCATGGACCGGGCGCGCTTGGACGCGGCGCAGGGCGAGCTTGACGCCTTGCAGCGCCAGCGCGCCGCCTTGCAGGGGCGCGGCGCGACCGAGGAGGAACTCCGCGAGATCGAGGACCGCCAGCGGCGGTTCAGGGAGCAGTATTCCGGCTTCTAACGCGCGCCCTGCACGGCGGCGCGGCTCAGCGCCGTGATCTGCGCGCGGGCCGCGTCCCGCTGCACCGCGCGGCCCTCCGCCAGCGTCGCCGCGTGCTCTCCCAGGATCGGCAGGAACGGCAGCATCGTGTTCTGGGAACGCGCCGAAACCTCCTGCCGCAGCACGCCCAGTTGCGCCGCCACCGCCCCCCGCGCCGGGCCGGTCGCGATCTGCCGCACCAGGCGCATGTAGCCGTCCATGGAGGCGTCCGCCTGCGCCAGGTTGCGCGCCGCCGCTTCCTCCGCAAAACGGCGGTCCTCCGGCTTGGTCAGGTCGCGGCCAATGTCGGTCTGGATGCGGGCGCGGTTGGTGAAGTCCCACACGTTCTGCGCCAGCAGCACGCCCGCCTCCAACTGGGCCAGCAGCGCCACGTTGGCCGCGTCCGCGCGCTCCCGCTGGTCGCTCGCGAGCCGGGCCGAAAGCCGGTCCAACCCTCCCCGCAGGGTCTCGTCCGCCGTTTGCTCGCGCAAGACCGTGATCGTGGCCTGCGGGTCGTCCGCCGCCTGCTGCCGCACGCCGCTGACCTCCGCGAACTCGGCGCGGGCGCGCTCGACCTCCGGCAGGTCGCCCACCGCCGGGGCGGACAGCACGAGGCGGAAGCCCATCGTGGGGAGCTTGGTCGCCTCGCCGGTGGCGGCGTCGAAGGGCGGGATCTCCACCCGTGCCGCCGTGTGCAGGCTGGCGGGGCTGGACGCTGTGTAGTCGCCGCCCCGCACGGCGATGCCGCCGGCCTGGCCGTGCGGGCGTCCGACGCGGTTCATGCGGTACGGCTCCAGCATCATCTGCCCGGCGTTGCCCAGCATGTCATACAGCCCGAGCGGGTTCGGCAGGCGCTGCCCCACCTGCCCCACCCGGCCCCCCGCCGCCCGGCTGCCCGCCAGGACGTGGCGGTCGGCACCCTCCGGCATGGGCCAGGCAGGGGCCAAGAATTCCTCCGGCGTCACCTTGCCGCCGCCGCGGGCGGCGTATTCCCACTCGTCCTCCGTCGGCAGCCGGACAAAACCCACCGCGTCGCCCCGACGCGGCAGCCGGTCGCGCGCGTTCTTCAGCAGCCAGGACGACCACTGCGCGGCGTAGGCCACGGCGTCGGGCCAGGACACCGACGTTTTCGCCACCCGCCCGCCCGCTAACGGTTCCGGGCATTTCACGGACAGCGCGTCGTACTGGTCCCGGGTCACGGCATACTTGCCGATGAAGAACCGCCGCCCGCTGCCGCCCGGCACCGGGAAGGGCGCGGCCAGGAAGGTGGCGCGCAGGTACTCGCTGTAGCCCTGCCCGGTGTCGCCCGCCTGGCCCACCGTCAACGGCTGGTCATCGAGCGGCCCTGGGCCGGAGGACGGCACATCGACCGGGCGGAACGCCATGGCGCCGCCGCAGGGCAGCGGCAGCACCAGGTCGCCCTCCGCCGGGTGCGGATCGAACCAGCGCGCGTCCCAGTCGGCCGCACGGGCATGGCCGGCCCACAGCAGGGCCGCCAGGGCCAGGTGCTTCGGTGTCATGGCGTGCTCACTCCTTCCCACGGCTCGACCCGCGCGGCCCGGGTGCCAGCGGCGGCGGCGACCAGGGCGGCGCCGGCCAGGGTGACAGCCGCCGCGACCGCCGCGAGGCCCGGCGTGATCAGGCACAGCGGACGGTCCAGCGCCAGCGTGCCGGCGAAGGCACGGTTCACCACCGCCGCCGCCCCGAGCGCCGCCGCCAGCGCCGCCCCCACGCCCAGCGCCGCCACCGCCGCCGCCTGCGCCACCGGGAACACGCGCAGCGCCCCGGCCCGCAGTCCCAGGAAGCGCAGCTGCGCCAACGGCACCCGCTTGCGCTCTACGTTCGCCCACAGCCCGGCGCCGAGCGACAGCAGGAACCCCGCGCCGCCCAATCCCGCCACCAGCCCGAACAGCAGGCCGAGGTTGCGGTCCACCCGCAGCAGGCCGGACACGTCGGCGGCACGGGACACGACCTCGATCCCCTCCGCCCGCAGCGCCGCGTCGAGCGCCGGCACCGCCTCCAACCGCCGGGCATACAGGCGGAAGCCGGCGTAGTCGGCGCGAACGGCCGGGGCCAGCGCCGCGATGCTGCCCGGCGGGCCGGTGCGGCCGTCCTGGAAATCCTCGACCAGCACCGCGAGCGCCAACGGCACGAAGGCGGCGTCGCGCGCGAACGCCGAGGGCGGCGCCACCGCCTGTATGGCCAGGGCCAGCGGCACGCTGTCCCGCCGCCCGTCCAGCACGCGGGCCAGCCGGCCGACAAGCGCGTCCCCGGCACCCACCCGCAGCCGCGCCGCGGCGGACGCCGACAGCACGATGCGGTCGGTGCCCTCTGGACCCTCCGGCAGCAACGGGTCGCCCGGCGCGGTCGGGATCAGCTCGACCCGCGTGCCGCCGCCGGGCGCGTCGGGCCGCTCGACCAGGAGGCTCGCCGCGAGCGTCCGGGTGCGCGGCGCCAGGAAGGCGACATCGGGACGCGCCGCCAGCCGGGCGAGCAGCGCCGCGTCGAAGCTGCGGTTCGCGGC
>CAXSEX010000123.1:0-5939 GCA_964236415.1 uncultured Acetobacteraceae bacterium
ATAACTGCGGAACCGCAACAAAAATTCAGCCTGGTTCCCGCCACTGCGGCCATATAGGGTGGAACTACGGATGGCCATCTACGGCTAGTTCTGGTCATACCGCCCTAGCAGGCTGGATGTCCAATGGGGCCGGAAACCAAACGTAAGCAGACATTACCCTTCACCTTGGCACCCATCTTGCTTCGCCCAACCCACGCCCCCATCCAAGGACCCCCGCCATGCCCCTGACCCGCCGCGCCGCGCTCGCGACCGGCCTCTCCACCCCGTTCCTGTCCCGCGTCGCCCGCGCCGACACCGTGGTCAAGATGGGCACCCTCAAGCTGATCCACGCCATCACCCCCTACTTCTACGAACGCTTCGTGCCAGACGGCATGCGCGTCGAGGTCATCGCCTTCGAAAGCCCGACCGACGGCAAGGCCGCCGTCGTGACGCGCTCCATCGACTTCGGCACCTTCGGCATCGCCGCCGCGATCCAGGGCGCCGCGGCGCGGGAGCCGCTCACCGTGGTCGGTTCCGTGTGCAACAAGGGCATGGGCGTGGTGGCGCGCAAGGACGGCGATATCAACAGCCTGAAGGACCTGCGCGGGCGCCGGGTCGCGATCTGGCCCGGCTCCACCCAGGAGGTGTTCATCCTGGACCGGCTGCGCATGGAGGGCATGTCGGTGCACGACATCACCCCCGTGCGCGTCAGCTTCAGCGAGATGCACGCCGCACTCGCCCGCGGCGACGTGGACGCCTACGTGGGCGCGGAGCCGGCGCCCGGCGTGTCCGTCAGCACGGGGATCGGCAAGATCGTCGAGTATCCCTACTCCACCCCCATGGGCAGCCTGAACCAGATCCTCGCCACCCACCGGGACACCGTGGCGGCGCGTCCGGACCTGGTGCGGACCATGGTGGGATTGCAGCGCAAGGCGGCGGAGTTCGCCACGGGCCACCCGGACGAGATGATCGCCATGACGGTCGCCAAGCTCGGCCAGAAGCGGGACGCCATCGCCGTCTCCTTGCCCAACGTCGAGCTGAACTGGCGCATGACGCCGGAGATGATGGCCCAGGCCAAGGCCTACGCCCAGCACATGCTGGACGCGAAGCAGATCCGCGCCTTGCCCGACTTCGCCTTCCTCGATCCGCGCTTCTCGGACGAGGTCGCGGCCGCGTAGTGGCGCCGCCCCGCCTGCTGCGGCTGCAAGCGCCGCTCGCCATGGCGCTGCCGTTGCTGGCGCTCGGGGGCTGGTGGGCGTCCACCCGCGGCAGCGGCTACCGGCTGATCCCGGCGCCGGGCGAGGTCGGGCTGGCGCTGTGGGACCTGGCCTTCGGCGGCATCAACGACGATGCGTTCAGCGGGATGCTGCTGACGCACGTGCTGGCCTCCGCGTTCCGCGTGTACGGCGCGTTCCTGCTGGCCGCCGCGGTGGCGCTGCCGCTGGGCCTCCTCATCGGCCGGGTGTGGCTGGCGCGCGCCCTGCTCGACCCGGTGCTGCAAGTGCTGCGCCCAGTGCCGGTCACGGCGTGGCTGCCGCTGTCCATGATCGTGTTCGGCCTCGGCCCGCGCTCGGCCTTCTTCCTCGTGGCGCTCGGCGCCTTCTACCCCATCCTCATCAACACGGTGTTCGGCGTGCGCAGCGTGGAGCCGCGGCTGTTCGAGGCGGCGGCGATGCTGGGCACCACGCCCGCCGCCATGTTCACCCGCGTGGTGCTGCCGGCGTCGCTGCCCGGCATCTTCACGGGCCTGCGGCTCGGCCTCGGGCTGTCCTGGGTCGTGATCGTGGTGGGCGAGATGACGGGGGTGGAAACGGGGCTGGGCGCCATGATCATGGACGCCCGGCAGCTGTCGCGGACCGAGATCGTCATCGCCGGCATGGTCGCCATCGGCGCGCTCGGCTACCTGTCGGACCAGGCGGTGCTGCGGCTCGGACGGCGGGCGCTGCGCTGGAGCCCGCAGCACGGATGACTCCCATGCCCGACGCCATCCGGGTGCAGGCGGTCACCAAGCGGTTCGCCGGGCCGGGCGGCGAGGTGGTGGCGTTGCAGGACGCGCAGCTCAGCGTCGCCGCGGGGGAGTTCGTGTGCCTGATCGGCGCGTCCGGCTGCGGCAAGTCGACGCTGCTGCGCATCGTCGCCGGGTTCGAGACGGCGAGCGAGGGCCGGGTGGAGGTGCGCGGGCGGCGGGTGGACGGGCCGGGGCCGGACCGCGGCATGGTGTTCCAGGACTACGGCCTGTTCCCCTGGCTCACGGTGCGCCGCAACATCAGCTTCGGCCCGGCAAGCCGCGGCAAGGGGCGGGCGGAGGTCGCGGCCATCACGCAGCGGTTCCTCGACATGATCGGCCTGTCCGCCTTTGCCGACGCCTATCCGCACCAGCTGTCCGGCGGCATGAAGCAGCGGGTCGCCATCGCCCGCGTGCTGGCCAACGACGCCCGCGTGGTGCTGATGGACGAGCCGTTCGGCGCGCTGGACGCCATGACGCGGGAGCGGCTGCAGGACGAGCTGCTGACGCTGTGGGCCAGCACCGGCCTCACCGTCGTGTTCGTCACCCATGCCATCGAGGAGGCGATCTTCCTGGCCGACCGCGTGGTGGTCATGTCGCCCGGCCCGGGCCGCATCGTGTGCGACGTGCCGATCACCCTGGCCCGGCCGCGCGACGTGTCCTCCCCCGAGTTCAACGCGCTGCGGCGGGAGCTGTCGGTGCTGCTGCATTCCAACCACGCCAGGGTGGCCCGGTGACGGGCCTGCCGCCGCGGCACCATTGATTGACCTGTGTGCGGTTGCCGATGGGTTGCATCCATCCTACGGCAGGGGTTGCGTAGGATGGGTGCAACCCATCGGCGGATGACGGTTCATTCAACCAAGCCGTTCGCATAAGTCCAACGATGTCCGTCACGGTGCGTCGGTCCGGTTCCCACCCTGCTCCCAGACCTCCCTCAAGTAACGGGCCGTCGGCACCATCCCTGCCGCGAAGTCGAACGCCGGCGCGTAGCCAAGCTCGCGCCGCGCCTTGGCGGAACCAACCGTGGCCCGGCTCCGCAGAAAGCCCAGCCGGTCCCCGTCAGGCAGGTGGACATGGCCCGGCCGGCGTGACGGGGGGGTGAGCAGCCGGTCCGCCAGGACCTGCCTGGGCCGCGCGGGCAACACGCCCACCGCCCCCTGAACGAGGTGCCGGACGCGCCCATCCTGCGCCACGCGCCGGATGACGCGCTCGGGATCGGCCGCGAACCGCAGCAGCTTGCGCATCCTCGTGTTCCCGCGCGTGATCGCCTCGGCGGCCCGGTATTGCGGCCCTTTCGCGCCGACCGCCCGGGCCATCTCCTCGTAAAACTCCCGCCACGTGACCGGATCAGGGCCGGAGACGAGGAAACGCTGGCCGATGGCTGACGGATGCCGCGCGGCCAGGACCATCGCGCTTACGACGTCGTCCACGTAAACGGCGTTGCAGGCCCCCTCTCCCTGGTCCGGCAGGACAACGGTGCCGAACCGGAGCATTTCCGCCGGCTCGTTGGTGAATGGGCCTGAGAACGGCCCGTAAACGAGGGTCGGCTGCACGACGGCGCCCGAAAGCGACTGCTCCTGGACCGCGCGCAGCACCGCCGCCTCCAGTTCGCGCTTGGCATGGGCATAGCCGGAGGCCGATGGGTTTCCAGGAAGCCCTTCCGTCACCTCCCCCTCGTCCGGCAGCTGGTAGACGACGTAGCTGCTGACGTGGACCAGGCGGCAGCCGTTGCGCTGGCACCCGGCGATCACCGCACTGATCGCCCGATGGTTCCAGGCGGCGTCTGCCCAGTCGTATGCGCAATGGAAGGCCACCCCGACCCCCTCCAGCGCCGCCTGGACCGCACCGGGGTCGGCGAGGTCGAGCGTCAGGAGCCGGGCGCCCGTTTGCTGGAGGCGATGGCCGGCATGGGGGCTTCGGACGAGGCACGTGACATCGACGCCCTGCTCCGCCAGCATCTCGACCAGCCGGCCACCCAGGAAGCCGGACGCCCCGGTGACGGCGGCCCTGGTTCCCGGCGCGAGCACCGGTGCCCGGGCGCCCGCGCTCAACCGCTCATCCCCCACGTCAGCTCCTTGCTGCATCCCCCTACGTCGAAACGGCCTCGGCCGGAACCGTTCTGGCGCCGGCCTTCGTGGACAGGACCCGCCTGAGGTGGCCCCCGAGGCGAAGGGCGAAGGCGACGATCATCATCGTCGGGTTCGCGTGCCCGTTGGTGGGGAACACCGAACTGCCCGCCACATACAGGTTGTCCATGCCGTGCACCCGGCAGTCGGCATCGACGACGCCCTGCCGAGGGTCAAGCGCCATGCGCGTCGTCCCGGTCGGGTGGCAGTTGTCGACGAGCGTGACCTCCCCATGCCCGCCTTCCTGCACCCAGGGAGCAAGCTGCACCGCGGGCAGCCCGAGCCGTTCGAACTCGCTGGCGATGGACTTGGCGAGCGCCACCATCGAGTCCCTGTCCTGCGCGTTGATCCGCCAGTTGACCTCCGCGACCGGAAGCCCGAACCGGTCGCGACGGCTGCCCAGGCGGACGCGGCTGTCGGGGTCCGGACGTTGCTCGGTGGTGGCGAGGAAGCCGATCCGGTCGACCTTGTGCTCGGCCGCCTCGCCGCGCATCAGGCGCCCACGCAGCGCGCGCAGCATCAGGCCGGGCTGGGACACGATGGACGCCGCGTCCCTTATGGCGTGGGCGCGGGGGCCGGCTGCCAGCCGCTTCATCGCCTCGACCGGGTCGTCGGCGGCCCACACCTCGAAGGGCCACGCGGCGCAGTTCAGAAGCCCGTCGCGCCGCTGCCGCTCCGGGCTGAGCGCGATCCCGTCGTAGAAGGCATGGCGGCCCCGCGCGCTGTCGAGCTTGTAAGGCCCGAACAGTTCGCGGATGCGGGCGGCGTCGCGCACGTCGAACCGCACGATCATCTCGGGATCGCGCGGGTGGTCAAGCAGGTAGCGGCCCACCACGTCGTGGTCGTTGCCGATCCCGTTCGGCTTGGCGCGGTTGGAGTACAGCAGGATGCGCGCGTTCTCCACCCCGCCCGCGCACAGGACGACAGCTTGCGCCCGCACGGCCGTGCGCCTGCCCTGCGGGTCGGCGACCTCGACCGACTCGATCCTCCCGTTCGATGCGGCTGTGTCCAGGCTCGTGACCGTCGCATGCGCCAGGACGCGGAGGCCGGGGTTCCGGGCCCCGTAGTGCCGGCCCAGCCGGATCGCCTCCTTCGGGTTTGCGGCGTCCTGGCTGAACTGCCAGGAGACGCCCCGCAGCTGCGCCGGGTCCAGGCTGGCCCGCTTCACGGCGCTGCCCGGCGCCGAAGCGCGCCCGTTCTGCCGGTAGGGGCCGCCACCGAGGTGCTCGCAGGCGCGATCGAGATACGGGGCGAGCGCGTCGGCGCCGAACGGCCAGCCCGACAAGGGCACCCAGGGCCGGGCCTCGTAGTCGATGTCGTCGAAGGCGGCGCAGCGGCCAGCCCAGCTGTGCGTCGTGCCGCCGAGCTGGCGGTCCCGGCCATTGAACAGCCGGACCCCGACATCGTCGATGTCGTTGAGGGCGTTCGCCTCCGTCTCGAAGCCGAGGCCGCCGCTTTCGAGCATCAGTATCCTCAGGCCGCTGTCCCGCAAGTCCTCCGCGATGGCCCATCCGGCAGGCCCCGTCCCAACGATGCAAAGGTCCGTCTCAAGTGAGGACTTCTGGTCGATCGCTTGAAGATCCTCGATGTCCATCACCCGCTCCGATCCGTCCAAGTTCCACATGGCAGGCATGAAGGGAAGCCGCCCGTGCCATTCATGCGCCGCTTAGGGCTTGCTCGACAACCATCGCCATGAACTGCGGTGCCGAACAAGCCCTAAGCCTTTGCTTGGACGGGCAGCTTCATCGGAGTGCCAGGGCACTTGCTTCCGACGCTGCCCTTAAACGAGCTTTTTCCCGGGGCTTCAAGGAGGGCCTTGCGCCGGGTCC
>CAXSEX010000123.1:5949-10746 GCA_964236415.1 uncultured Acetobacteraceae bacterium
GGCCGCGATCGCATCGCAGATGGTGGTGCGGCCGACGCCGAAGCAGGCGCAGACCGGGCCGAGCAGCCGCGCCAACCGGCCAGGCAGCGTCCCTGGGCGGGCGGCCGCGGCCAACGCGCCGGAGAACCTCGTCCAGGTCGTCGTTGACGGCCAGGAACAGGACGAACAGGGACGGGATCAGCCGCCGCGCAGGCGCCCGAAGAAGTCGCCCTCCGTGCGTCCGGGCGGGATGTCCGTCCGGTCCCCCTGGTATTCCATGTCGATGATGGACTCGTAGATCGCCGGGTGGCCCTTCACGCCGGGGATGGCGTACTCGCCCGGCGGGTGGGCGGCGTGCGAGCCGCGCCAGGCTTCGGCGCTTTCCCAGCGGGCGATGTTGATGAACCGGAACGTGCCGTCGCCGACGCCGGTGTTGCGGTGCAGGTGCGTCTCGATGAAGCCGGGCGTGCGGGAGAACGTGTCCGCCGACCTTTGCCAGTTTTTGAGGAACTCCGCTTCAAGCTCCTCGGGCACGATGAACACGTTCAGAAGGGTGACAGCCATGGTCGCCTCCTTGGGGTTGGAGTGGTCGCTCCGCCGCCGCAACCGCCGGGGCGGGCTTCAGGCCGGAACCGAGGCGCAGCCGGCGCCACGGCCTCCGTCTGTATCAGCCAAATGGCCTTCTCGGTGATGAAGCGGACGTGCGGGGTGCCCGCGGCGGAATGGGGCAGGGCGGATCGTGACCGCGCGCCCGGCGAGGCTCACGTCCCCGGCCCCAAGCGTTCTGCCACGTGTGGGCACGCTTCGCAGAACGGCGCTCAGGCGCGGCTGGTCATCTCGTCGATTGCCTGGATCACCCGGTCCTGGTCGCCTTCATCCAGCACGAGCAAGAAATGCCTGAGACGCGCGCTGGGCAGCGTCGCCATGTTCAATACGTCTGCAAACACGAGTTGATCCAGCACGGCCAGGTGCGGCGTCAGCGCATGGTCCTTCACGCCACTCTGGCCGACACGGGGCAAGGCAACCACAACTCGGCCGACGCTTCGGTCCAAGCGCGTGGACTGGACCTGAACAACGAACGGCACGTCCTGATTGCGCCCGGGATTCCGGTAAACGGCGAATTGCGGCATCCGGCCTACAGGGCCGAAAACTCATCCGACAGGAACCCATGGCGTTCGTGGAAGGTGTTCAAGGCCGAGACGACGTGGTCCAGCGCCTCGTCCTTTGCCCGCCTGCGCGCTTGTTCCTGCTGAACGTAGCCGGCCAGGAGTTCCTCGACGGTGGCCGAAAGGTTCCTGGTCGATTCCTTTGCTCGGGCCACCAACTCTTCATTGAGCGACAGGTTCACCGCACGCCGCGGCGCGCTGCGGTCGTAGTGGAGGGAAGCCGCTGCATCCGCCATGACGCTTTCTCCTTTGCGCAAGATATGCGCACAACTTACGCACACTTTGCGCATGAGGCAAGCCTGCCAGCCTACGCCGCCCGTGCCCGCGCCGCCGCCCGGGCCTTGCGCTCTTCCTTCTTGCTGCCGCCCTTGGCCGCGCCGGCCAGCTTGGGCGCGCGGCCCTTCTTCGCCAGCAGCACCCGGTATTCGTCCATGTCGCCGTCATACGGGCGCACGGTGCCGCCATCGACCAGCCAAAGCTGGTCGGCCACCAGTTCCACCAGATGCGGGTCGTGGGTGATCAGCAGCACGGCGCCGGGGAACTCCCCGAGCGCGCGGACCAGGGCGTCGCAGGCGTCGATGTCGAGGTGGTTGGTCGGCTCGTCCAGGATCAGCAGCTGCGGCGCGTCGCGGGTGGCGAGCGCCAGCAGCAGGCGGGCGCGCTCGCCGCCGGACAGGCTGGCGCTCCGCGTGTTGGCGCGGTCGGCATCCAGGCCGAAGCGGGCCAGCTGCGCCCGCACCTGGGTGGGCGCCGCGTGCGGCAGGGCGCGGGCCATGTGGTCGATGGGGCTGTCGCCCGGCACCAGCTCCGCCTCCTGGTGCTGCGCGAAGTAGCCGACGCGCAGCTTGCCGGGCCGGCGCAGGTGGCCCGCCATCGGCTCCAGCCGCCCGGCCAGCAGCTTTGCGAACGTGCTCTTGCCGTTGCCGTTGGCGCCGAGCAGCGCGATGCGGTCCTCCATGCCGAAGCTCATCGACAGGCCCTCCAGCACCGGGGCATCGGCGTAGCCGACGCTCACGCCGTCGAGCGCCAGGATCGGGGGCGCGAGCTTGGCCGGGTCGGGGAAGTTGAACTTGGTGGGCGCGGCCTCGATCACCGCGTCCATCGCGGGCATCCGCTCCAGCGCGCGCAGGCGGGACTGCGCCTGCCGGGCCTTGCTGGCCTGGGCGCGGAAGCGGTCCACGAAGGCCTGCATGTGGGCGCGCTGGGCGGCGATGCGCTCGGCGGCGCGGGACTGCTGCATGGCGTGCTCGGTGCGGATGCGGACGAACTCGCCGTAGCCGCCGGGGGTGAGGCTGAGCTTGCGCCCGTCCAGGTGGGCGATGGCCTGCACCGAGCGGTCCAAGAGGCCCTGGTCGTGCGACACCACGAGGGCGGCGCCGGGGAAGCGGGCCAGCCAGCTTTCAAGCCACAAGGTGGCTTCGAGATCGAGGTGGTTGGTCGGCTCGTCCAGCAGCAGCAGGTCGGGCGCGGAGAACAGCACGGTGGCCAGCGCCACCCGCATGCGCCAGCCGCCGGAAAAGGAATCCAGCGGGCGGCCCTGCGCCTCCGCGTCGAAGCCCAGCCCGGCCAGGATGATGGCGGCGCGGGCGGGGGCGGCGTCGGCGCCGATGGTGTGCAGGCGCTCGAACACCGCGGCCACCCGGTCGGGCGGCAGTTCGCCGCGCTCGGCGCGCTCCGCTTCCGCCAGCAGCGCCAGGCGCTCGGGGTCGCCTTCCAGCACGGTGTCGAGCAGGGTGGCCGGGCCGGAGGGCGCTTCCTGCCTCACCTGGGCCATGCGGGCGCGGGTGGACAGGCGGATGTCGCCGCCATCAACCGCGATGTCCCCGGCGATGGCCTTCAGCAAGGTGGACTTGCCCGCGCCGTTGCGGCCCACGAGGCCGATGCGGCGCCCGGGGTCCACGGCCAGGTCGGCGCCGTCCAGGAGGGTGCGGCCCCCCATGCGCAACGTCACGCCGGTGCAGGTCAGGAGGCTCATGCGGCCGGTTGTGCCGCATTGCAGCAAAACAGTCCAGGATTCTCCGCGGCATTCCTTATGGCCCGCCGGGAGCCGGGGCGCGGCCGTGGCGCAGGCTGCGGATGCCTGATCAGCCGGCGGCTGCCGTCTCGACGCCCCTGGCGGCGGCCGCGGCACGGTTGCGCGGCAGCGGGGTCGCGTGGAGCTTCGAGTTGAGGAAGCCCGGCACCCAGTTGTTGCAGAACCACCAGGCCGGGTTGGTCAGCACGCCGCCGACGACGTAGACCCAGGTGCCGGGATAGGTGGGCAGCCTGCTCCAGGGAACCCGCCCGGCGGCGGCCTCCGGGTCCTGGTCGATGTGTGCATGCCGCGTTGCGGGCAGGCGGGGAGAAGCATGGGCGGAAGCGGGTTGCGCGCCTGGTGCGCGGGGCCGGGCTGGTCGGCGGGAGCCGCCGCCGGCTCGTGCTGCGGAAACTCTGCCGCACGAAGGATAGAGTTCCGGATGGACGCATGGGAATGCATCCCACAGATTGGCGGAGAGGGTGGGATTCGAACCCACGGTAGTTGTTACACTACAACGGTTTTCGAGACCGCCACCTTAAGCCGCTCGGCCACCTCTCCACACCGGGCGCGCCTTATAATCTCCCGCCGCCGCCTCTGCAACCACCACGTTGACACGCCGCCCGCCCCGCGTATAACCCCCCGCTCGGCACCCGGCGCCCGCCGGATGCCCCATGTCCGCAAAAAGGGCCGCCCGGCTTGCCGGGACGGCCGATCAGGAACCCGCACCATGTTCGCAGTGATCCGCACCGGCGGAAAGCAATACCGCGTCACGCCCAACGCCTTGCTGAAGGTCGAGAAGCTGCCCGGCGGCGCCGGGGAAACCATCACCTTCAGCGACGTGCTCGCCGTCGGCAGCGATGCCGGCACCACGGTGGGCGCCCCCCTCGTGCCCGGCGCCACCGTCACGGCCACCGTGATCGCGCAGGACCGGCTGGACAAGATCGTCATCTTCAAGAAGCGCCGCCGGCAGAACAGCCGCCGCAAGAACGGGCATCGCCAGCACGTCACCGTGCTCCGCGTCGCCGGCATCAGCGCGGAAGGCCACGCGATGCCGGAGACTGCCGCCAAGACGACGGCCGCCCCCGCGGACGCCCCAGTTGCGGACGAGGCGCCGGCGCCCGATATGCTGGCCGATCAAAGCGAAGCCCACGGTTCGTCCGGGAACGCCGAGACCGGACCCGCCCCTCTTTAGGAGTTTCCCCCAATGGCCCACAAGAAAGCCGGCGGCTCGTCCCGCAACGGCCGCGACACCGCAGGCCGCCGCCTCGGCGTGAAGAAGTTCGGCGGCGAGGCCGTGGCCGCCGGCAACATCATCATCCGCCAGCGCGGCACCAAGATGAAGCCCGGCCTGCACGTCGGCCTCGGCAAGGACCACACGATCTTCGCCCTAGTGCCCGGGCACGTGAAGTTCACGCGCAAGGCAGAAGGCCGGGTGCACGTCTCGGTCGAGCCGCTGGCGATGCCCCAAGCAGCCAACGACGCCGCCCCGCTGACGGCCGTGGCAGCTGAGTAGCGCCAAGCCAAGCCGCCCGCCGCACACGGAACGGGGTCGGCGCAAGCCGGCCCTTTTCGCATTCCAGGCCCCCGCTTCTTAGGCCCCCGCTTCCTAGGCAAAGTTCCCATGAAGTTCCTCGA
>CAXSEX010000124.1:0-10745 GCA_964236415.1 uncultured Acetobacteraceae bacterium
CTACCTGATCGACCTTGGCCGCCGCACCTTGGTGCGCGCCCTCATGCAAGCCGGCCGGATGGAGGCCTGAGATGCCCGACGCCACCGAAGCCCAGATCATGCCGCAAGGCGCCCCGCCGAGCGCGGCCAAGCCGGGGATCGGCGCCGCGACCTCCCGCGTCGATGGCCGGCTGAAGGTCACCGGGGCCGCGCGCTATGCGTCCGACCTGTACGGCGGCGCCAACCCGGCGCACGCCTACCTCGCCACCAGCACGATCGCCCGCGGCCGGATCACCCGGCTGGACGAGACGGACGCCCGCAAGGTGCCGGGCGTGCTCGACATCCTCACATACCGCAACGTCGGCGACCGAGTGAAGCCCGGGAAGCTCTTCTCGCAGAAGGGCTACATGGGCAGCAGCATCGCGCCGCTCGCCTCCGACCGGGTGCTGCACGATGGGCAGATCGTGGCCCTCGTCGTCGCCGAAACCTTTGAAGGGGCGCGGGAAGCGGCGAATCGCCTCCAGATCGAGTATGCCGCGGAAACGCCGTCCGCGACCTTCGACAGCCCTGGCTTGGAAACCGTCTCCGCCGAAGAGGCGTCCCGCGAGGGCGAGCAGCCCGGCGAGGAGAAGCCCAAGGTCGGCGACGCCCAGAATGCCCTTGCCGCCGCGCCGGTCACGGTGGATCAGCACTACGCGACGCCGACCCAGCATCACAACCCCATCGAGCTGTTCACCACCGCCTGCGCCTGGGCCGACGGCAAGCTGACGGTGTGGGAGCCGTCGCAGAACATGTACGGCTTCCAGAACGGCCTGGCGGAGCAACTCGGCATCCAGCCCTCCGACATCCGGGTGATCTCGCCCTACGTGGGCGGCGCGTTCGGCTCGCGCGGGTCGCTGACCCAGCGCACGGCACTGGTGGCGCTGGCGGCGCAGCGGGTGCGCCGCCCGGTGCGGCTGGAAACGACGCGCAGCCAGGGCTTCACGGTCGCGACCTACCGGGCCGAGACCCGGCACCGCATCCGCTTGGGCGCCAACCCCGACGGCAAGCTGCAGGCGCTGATCCATGAGGGCTGGGAAGTCAGCTCCCGCCCGGACCCCTACAAGGTGGCCGGCACCGACGCCTCCACCCGGCTGTATGCCTGCCCGAACGTCGATTCCGAGGTGTATATCGTCCACGCCGACCGCAACACGCCGGGCTTCATGCGCAGCCCGCCGGAACTCCCGTATCTGTTCGCCTTGGAGTCCGCGATGGACGAGTTGGCGGTTGCGTTAAAGATGGACCCGGTCGAGCTGCGCCGGGTCAACGACACGATGCAGGAGCCGATCAAGGGCCTGCCCTACACGTCCCGCACCCTGATGCCGTGCTTCGACGCCGCGGCCAAGGCGTTCGGCTGGGAAAAGCGCGACCCGCGGCCCGGCTCGATGCGGGACGGCGAGTGGATGGTCGGCTGGGGCTGCGCGACCACGATGTACCCGACCCAGATGGGGCCGGCGACGGCGCGGGTGGTCCTGACGCCGCAAGGCACCGTGCGGGTGCAGACGGCGGGGCACGAGATCGGCACCGGCATCACCACCGTGCTCGCGCTGATGGCGGTCTCCAACCTGGGCGTCGCCATCGACAAGGTGGCAGTGGAGGTGGGTGACACCGAGTTGCCGCCCGCCCCGGTCGCCGGCGGCTCCAACAGCACGGCCAGCATCGCGACGGTGGTGGCCAAGGCGTGCGAGCAAATCCGCGCCCGCATCGCCGAGGCCGCCGTGGCGGCGGAGGACGGCCCGTTCCACGGCATGGACCCGGCCAACTTGATACTGGCCGACGGCGCCCTGCGCGCCCCGGACGGCCCGTCCGAGCCGCTGGAGGCCGCGATGGGCCGCGCGGCCGGCGGCGCCATCGAGGCTTACGCCGAGAACATCCCGCACGGCGTGCCGGACGGGGCGCTGAAGAAGCTGTACCAGGGCCAGGCCACGCTGATGGGCGGCGCCAAGATGAAGGACCGCATCCAATTCGCCTTCGGCGCGCAGTTCGTCGAGGTGCGGGTCAACATGCGGACCCGGGAAATCCGGGTGCCGCGCCTGGTCGGCGCCTACGCCGCCGGGCGGGTCGTCAACCCGAAGGCGGCAAAGAGCCAGTTGATGGGCGGCCAGATCTGGGGCATCAGCGCCGCGCTGCACGAGGCGACGGAGATCGACCGCCGGGCCGCGCGCTACACCAACGGCGACCTGGCGGAGTACCTGATCCCTGTGAACGCCGACGTGCAGGAGGTCACGACGATCCTGCTGCCGGAGCAGGACACTGAGGTCAACCCGCTAGGGATCAAAGGCATCGGCGAGTTGGGCAACGTCGGGCTGAACGCGGCGGTGGCGAACGCCGTGTTCCATGCGACGGGCGTGCGCGTCCGCGAGTTGCCGATCCGGATCGAGAAGCTGCTGGACGCCTCAGCCGTCCCGGCCTGACAGCGCGGGCTGCATTGCGGGGAGGCGGCGCACGGCCTCGACCGCGACATCGGGTTCTAGGCGATGCTTCAGCGATAGGTCGGCGCGCGCCATGGCGATCCGGCCGTCCGGCGCAACCACGAAGGTGGAGGACAGCGGCAGGCGCCACGTGCCGGTCCCGTTGATGCGGGGCAGGTCGTGCCCCAGCCGAAGGTAGAGCGGCCGGATGATCTCGGGCAGTTCGACGGTCAGGCCGTAGTGGTCCGCCACGGCGCTGCCGGGGTCGGACAGCACGGAACAGGCCAGCAGGTCGCGCTCCGCCACCATGCCGCAGACATCGACGCGCTGCGGAGATATCACGAGGAGGTCGCCGCCCGCGTCATGCAACCGCGGCAGCGCCTGCTGCCAGGCGCGGAGCGACAAGGTGCAGAACGGGCACCAGCCGCCGCGGATGAACAGCAGCACAGCCGGGCCGAGCGCCAGGCGGTCCGCCAGGCTGACGGCGACGCCGTGCTGATCCACGAGCGAGAACTCCGGCGCGGCGTCGCCGGGCTGCAGTAGCGCCCGGTCCGCGCCCACGGCGGCCATCTGCGTTTCCGCTTGGCGCAAGGCGTCCAGGTCCGCCGGAGCCATGCGGCTCAGCATGCCCTGGTAGAACCTTTGAAGCTGCTCGCTCAGGGATGGCTGCCCCTCGTTCATTGCTTGCCTCCGTTATATTCGTTGCCGCAGAGATGGCTTATGCACAGTTGTTTGAGAAGCCGCCGAACCCGGTAACATTCATGCAAAGGGATTTGAAGCGTTGGATTTGCTTGCCGGCCTGCGCACCTTCATCCGAGTTGCCGAGTCCGGGTCGTTTTCCGCGGTGGCACGGGAGATGGGGGCGACGCAGCCCGCCGTGTCCCGCCAGATCAGCGCATTGGAGCAGCACCTGGACGCCCGGCTGATCCAGCGCACCACTCGCAGCCTGACGTTGACGGAGGACGGGCGCGACCTTCTGGACCATGCGCGCCGGGTGCTGGACTGCGTGGAGGAGGCGGAAACGGCGGTCGGCCGCCGGCAGGGCGCGCCGAGCGGCCTGATCCGCATCGCCGCCCCGGCGACGTTCGGCCGGCTCTACGTCGCGCCGCGCATGCGCCGGCTGCTGGACCGCTACCCCGAGCTGTCCGTCGAACTGCACATGTCGGACAGCGTCACTGACATGATCGCGGCGGGGATCGACCTCGCCATACGCGGCGGCCCCGTGCAGGAGGCCAGCCTGGTGGCCCGGCGCATCGGCTCCTCGGCCCGTACCGTCGTGGCGTCCGCCGAGTACCTGGAGCGCAACGGGGCGCCGGCCCACCCGTCCGACCTCGCGCGGCACTCCTGCATCGCCTTCCTGCAAGGCGCCACCCCGAACGAGTGGCGGTTCGACGGGCCGGGCGGCGCCGTGGCCGTGGGCATCGCCGGCCGGTTCCGCACCGACAGCACGGAGGCCATTCGGGAAGTGGTCGCGGCCGGCCTCGGCCTCGCGCTGGCGCCCGCCTGGGTGTTCGGCGACGACCTGACGACCGGCCGGGTGCGGCCCGTGCTGCAGCGATACCAGGCGGAGCGGGTGGCGATCCACGCGGTCTACCCGTCCCGCCGCAACCTGGCGCCGCGGACGCGGGCCGTCATCGACTTCCTGCTGGACGAGTTCCGCCTCGACCCGGCGATCTCGACCTACGGCGAAGCCTGAGCAGCCCATACTTCCCGGCATGGGTGTTGTGAGCAGGTGCAGCATTCTGCATGGCTCGCGCGGTCCCAAATCCTGTCGCGTTGGTGGTGTCCCGCCGGAGGCCCGCCACACAGGATTGAAGGCCCGCCTATTCCGACGGACCTCCTGCTTTCAGGAGAGACTGAGACCATGAAGACCATCTTGCTTGCCGCCGTTGCCATCACCGCGCTGGCCTTGCCCGCTTTCGCCGGCGAGGGCAACGGCGAGCCGTTCCCGATGCGCGGCAACGGCACCACGGCCACCATCGCGCTGCGCCGCGCGGACACCGGCTCGGACGCTTACCCGAGCGTCGTAGGCCGGCCAGGTTCGGCGCTGAACCTTTACGCGGCTGGCACCGTGCCCAACACCGGGTCGGAGCAGGCAGCCCAAACCGCGAATTCGCTGCCGCGCGGATTTGAGCGGGGGCTGCCGATTTATGTGAGCCAAAAGCCGACGCTTTCCAACATCGTGGTCGGCAATAGTATCTACCTGCCGCGCAGCTGATGGCGCCGGGGCGCCCTATCTCCCGGGCGCCCCGATCCGCCCTCCCGGCGGTCAGCCGCTACACCACCAGTCCATACGCTTGAAGCCCAACAGGCCCCCCAGACGAAGCCTGGGCGGCGCTGGCCGCCGCGACCAGGTAACGCTTGGCAAACGTCTCGACGAAGTTCTTGTTCTTGAACTGCTTGACATCGACCTTGCTGTTGATCGCCTTTTCCTGCGCGTCCAGCGACTGGTATGCGATCTCCTGCGGGATGCCGAGCGCCGTGGTCACGACCCGGCGCAGCACCGGGTCGCCCAGGATGTCGTCCGCGCTTTTCACGTTGGCCGCCGTCTCGCGGAACGTCAGCGCGTCCGACAACCCGGGCGTGGCGGCGTCGAGCGACTTGCGCCAACTGATCTCGGCATAGGCGTTGGCCACGGTGTCGAGCACCTTGGGGTCCTTCAGGATTGTAAGTCCCTTATCGGCGAAGTCGTAAGTGGCAGCTGCGGACTTCCAGGCCGCGTTGGGCAGCACGTTGGCCAGTGATTTCGGGTCGCTGGGCTTGGACATCAGGGCCTTGGTCACCAGGCCGGTGGAGCCGATCTGGTCCCCCAGGCCGTTGGCGGTCAGCAGGACCTTCTGGACGGCCGGGTTCGCCAGCAAGGACTTCACGTCCTTGGCGCTCGCGACGGCCTTGCGGAAGGCGGCCACGTCGCGCTGCACCTCGGGCGTCTTCGCCTCCGCCGCGATCTGCTTCGTCTGGTTGTTCTCCGCCTGCGTCAGCGCAAGGATGGGGTTGCCGCCCGAAACGCTGCCCGACGAGGACAACCCATACAATACGCTGAGGTCGATGCCGCCGACCGTGCCGCTCACGGCCGGCCAGACAGCCCGGCGGTGATCTCCTCGTTCACCGCGATCAGGAACGCGAAGTCAGGCTTCGCTTGGCGCATTTCCCGCTGCACCGCCTGCCCGACCGAGATGACCGAGGCCCGCAGCGCCTCTGGCAGCCCGTTCGCGGAGTCGCGCAGCAGGTCGCCGACCATCATCCACAGCCGGGTGTTGTCGGCGAACGCCCTGACCTGGTCTATCGGCGTGCCGTCCTGGGCCGCGCGGAGCGCCCCCGTCACCCGGCGGAACACGTCGGCTTCCTGCTCGCGCGGGCCGCGGTGGGCGGACGCGGCGCGGTAAGCGCGGGCGGCTTGGAACTGCTGCATGGCGGCGCTTCCTACTGGAGGGTGGTCTGCGACTTGGCACCGCTGCGGCCGAGCACGCTGTCCTCGTGCCGGATGATCCGCCGCGCGAGCTTCAGGGCGGCGTAGCACTCGTCCGCCTCGACGGCGGCCAGCATCCGGTCCAAGACCTCGCACGCCAAGCCGGACGTGGTCGCGGCGCGGAAGTCGGCGATGGTGGCGCGCGCCTGCGTTAGGCCGTGGGTGCGCTCCTCCTCCGTGCCGATGTAGGCGAGTTGCAGGGCGAAGTAGATGCGGCGCGCCGGGGTGTCGGCGTGTTCCGGGGCCATGATCTGCTTGCCGAACAGGAATCTGGCGCGGGTGGTCAGCTCGATCCGGCTGCGGGTGCGGAAACGGAACGAGGCTCCGTTCACGATGAACGCCTCGCCGGCGTGCAGTTCTAGGACTAGGTTCGTCATGGAGCCTTCCGAGTGGTTCGAGGGACTTGGTTCAAACAGAAACCGACGGCGGGTGGTCTTGCCCGCCGTCGGGCAAAGACTAGCCGCGGAACAGGCTGACCAGGCTTGACGGCGCCTGGTTGGCGAGCGACAGCGCCTGGGTGCCGAGCTGCTGCTTGATCTGCAGCGACTGCAGCTTGGCCGACTCCTTCGACAGGTCGGTGTCGATCAAGGCGCCCAGCCCGGCGTTCAGGCTGTCGATCTTGTCGTTGTTGCGCGAGACCGTCGCGTCCAGCCGGTTTGAGTCGGCGCCCGTCTGGTTCAGCTGGTCCGAAACGCCCTTCTGCGCTGTGCTGAACCCCGTGCTGCTCAGCGCCGTCGCCGCCGCGGTCTGGGCGGCGGTGCCCCCGAACGTGTCCGCCCCAGCCGACGACCGGCTGAACGTCAAGCCGATCAGGCCCGCCAGCGTGCTGGCCAGGCCGCTGTTGTCAGCAGCCGAGATGCTCAGCGAATTGCCGTCCTCGCTGCTCACCACGCTCTTGCTGGTGCCGGCCACGGCGCCGCTGGCCTTGCCCAGTAGGCTCTGGCCGTTATAGGTCGAGCCGTCCACGGTGTCGGCGACTGTGCTCACCAGCGACTTGTAGGACGAGATATACTGGTCGCGCTGGTCCTGCGGCAGGCTGGCATCGCCGATCTTAACCAGCAGCCCCTTGGCCGTGGTCATGCTGTCGGAAAGGTTGCCCAGCGCCTTGACCGCCGTGCCGACCAGGCCCTTGGCGTTGCCGAGCTGCTCGTTCGCGCTGGTCAGCGCCCCCACGTCCGAACGCACACGCTGCGCGATGGCGTAGGCGCCGCCGTCATCCGTCGCATCCGCCACGCGCAGGCCCGTCGAGATGCGCTTCTGCGACGCCTGGAGCTGGGTGTTGGTGTTGTTCAGCGAGGACAACGCGACCTGCGCGCCGATGTTCGTGTTGACTGAGTTCAAAGACATTGTTTTTCATCCTGGCAGCCCGCACGCGATCCAATCGGCGCGGCCCGCTTTCGTTCACAACCCCGGGTTTTGCCGGGGTGCACCCAATCTCGCCGAAATTGCTTAACGAATAGCAAACAGGAACGAAAAAAGAGCCGGCGCTCGTCAGGCGATCCAGCGATACAGCCAGGTTTCCGCAAGCGGCCCCTGCTCGTCGCGCAGCGCGCAGCGCAGGTCCGCGGCCGGGGCGCCCGCCGGATCGAACACGAGGCTGATCCGCCAGCCCCCGGTCTCCGGGTTGGGGCCGGAGTAGCCCACGCCTATCTGCCCGGCGCTGCTGCCGGGTTCGACCCGCACCGGGGCGTCGGCCGGGAGCGCCTTCACCGTGCCGCCGATGAAATCCAGCACGAACACTCGCGTGCCCGGCGCCGTCCCCGCACCCGTGCGCATTTCCGCCACCCGGGCCAGCCGCGCGTCGCCCGGCGCGTCGGCGCCCCAGTGCAGGCGGTAGGTGAAGCCGTACTCCCCGCCGGCGCGCAACACGTCCCGTCCGCGCCAGAAGGCGACGATGTTGTCGTTGTACTCGCTGCCCGTCGGAATTTCGACCAGGTCCACCGCGCCCATGCCCCAATCGCCAATCGGCTCGACCCATAGGCTCGGCCGGCGTCCGTACGGCACCTCCAGGTCGCCGTAGTCGCGGAACTCCCGCTTGCGCTGCATCAGCCCGAAGCCGCGCGGGTTGGCGTCGAGAAAGGCGCTGAACTGCACGGCGGCCGGGTTCAGCAGGGGCCGCCACAGCCGCTCGTCGCGGCCGTTGAGGGCCGCCAGGCCGTCGCTGTCATGCACGGCGGTGCGCCAATCGCCCGGGCGCTGGGCGTCGGGCCGGGCGTGGTCGCGGGGGCTGTACTCGTACATGCTGGTCAGCGGGGCGATGCCGGCTTCCGCGATGTCGTGGCGGGGGAACAGCACGCTTTCCACGTCCATGACCGTGGTTTCCCCTGGGCGCACGGCGAAGCGGAATGCGCCCGTAGCACCTGGGCTGTCGAGCAAGGCGTGGATCGCCAGCGTGCCGACGCCGGGCTGCGGGCGTTCCAGCCAGAAGGCGCGGAAGCGCGGGAACTCCTCCGGCCGCGGCGTCCCCGTGCCGATGGCTAAGCCGCGGGCCGACAAGCCGTAATCCTGGCCGCGCCCGACGGCGCGGAAGTAGCTCGCGCCGAGGAACACGCAGAACTCATCGAACTGGCCGGGCTGGTTGATCGCGGCGTGCACCCGGAAGCCGGCGAAGCCCAGGCGGTCCGGCACGCGCACCGCCGGGTCGCCGTAGTCGAACAGGTCGGGGTCGTAGGGGACGGGCGCGGCCTGGCCGTCCCGCACCTCGTAGATGTCCACGGCCGGGCGGTACAGGAAGCCGCGCGGGAAGAACTGCACCTGGAACGGCAGGTCCTGCCCGCGCCACAGCGCGCGCGCTGTCTTGAAGCGGATGCCGCGGTACTGCTCGTAGCTCATCGACCCGGCGGCGGCGGGCAGCGCCGTGTCCGGCTCCCGATACGGCTGCTTCGCCAGGTCCTGCGCGGCGCGGCGCACGGCGGAGCCGGTGAACGGCGTCGCCCCTGGCAGCACCGCCCCGGCGGCGAGCGCCGCGCTTCCCTGGATCGCCCGGCGCCGCGTGATGTCACCCAACTGGTAAACTCCGTCCGCAATGGGCCGCGACCCTGCTTGTTCCGGCTGCCGATTGTCAATCGGGGCGCTGCACAGCGGCGCCGGCCTCCCATATTCCGGGGATGCACCCGACCGTCCGCGTGATCGACCTTGAAACCACGGGTTCCCGCCCGCCCGACGACGGTGTGGTGGAAATTGGCTGGCAGGACGTGGCGGACGCCGGGCCGGGCTGGCGGCTCACGCCGGAGCGCGGGGGGCGCTACGTCAACCCGGAGCGCCCGATCCCGTCCCGCACCGCCGCCGTGCACCACATCATCGACGCCGACGTGGCCAGTAGCCCGCCCTGGCCCGTCGTGTCGCCGCCGATCCTGGCCGCACCCGGCCTCGTGGCGCTGGCTGCGCACCGCATCGAGTTCGAACGGCGCTGGTGCACCGACGCGCTGACCGGCGGGCTGCCCTGGGTCTGCACCTACAAGTGCGCGCTGCGCTTGTGGCCGGAACTGCCGTCGCACTCGAACCAGGGGATGCGGTACGAACGGATGCCGGCCGGGCTGGACCGCGCGTTGGGCTTGCCGGCGCACCGAGCCGGGCCGGACGCCTACGTGACCGCGCACCACCTGCGCGACATGCTGAACGAGGCCGGGCTGGACCAGCTCATCGCCTGGTCGCGGGAACCGGCGCTCCTGGTGCGGGTGCCGTTCGGCCCGCATCGCGGCCGGCGCTGGACGGACCTCGATGACGAGGCGCTCAATGCCATCCTGGAGCGCAACAGCGACCGCGACGTGCGCTTCACCGCCCGGCACGAGCGCGACCGCCGCCACCATGCCCCGCCGGCGCCGACAGCGCAGGCGATGCTGCTGTAACGCTACCCGGCCGCCCCTTGGCCGGGCTATGCTGGCCCGGGACCACGCAGGAGCGGACCATGTTTCGGGCCACCGTCGGCGGCGAGCGGCACTGTTTCCCGAGCCTTGCCGCCTTGATGGCGGAGGCCACGCCGCTGCGCAGCGGCGACCAGCTCGCGGGGCTTGCGGCGGACAGCCAGGCTCGCCGGGTCGCGGCGCAATGGGCGCTGGCCGACCTGCCGCTTACGGAGTTCCTGACCACCGCCGTCGTGCCCTATGAGGCCGACGAGGTCACGCGGCTGATCCAGGACACCCACGACGACGACGCTTTTGCGCCCGTCCGGCACCTGACGGTCGGCGGGTTCCGCGAATGGCTGCTGTCGGACGCCGCGACGACGGAGGCGCTGGCCGCCCTGGCGCCGGGCCTGACCCCGGAGATGGTCGCCGCCACGAGCAAGCTGTGCCGCCTGCAGGACCTGATAGTGGCGGCGAGCCGGGCGCGGGTGGTGACGCGCTTCCGCGGCACCATCGGCCTGCCCGGACGGCTCTCGACCCGGTTGCAGCCCAACCACCCCGCCGACGACCCGCGCGGCATCGCGGCCAGCGTGCTGGATGGCCTGCTGCTCGGCTCCGGCGACGCCTGCATCGGCGTGAACCCGGCCACCGACAGCCCCGAGCGCACCCACGCGCTGCTGTGCCTGCTTGACGAGATCCGCCAGGCGCTGGCGATCCCGACCCAGACCTGCGTGCTGGCGCACGTGACCACCACGATGGAGCTGATGCGCCGCGGCTCGCCGGTCGATCTGGTGTTTCAATCTATCGCCGGCACGGAGGGCGCGAACGCCGGCTTCGGCATCACGCTGGCGCTGCTGGACGAGGCGCACGCGGCGGTCCAGGCGCTGCACCCCGGCCTGAACGCCATGTATTTTGAGACGGGGCAAGGCAGCGCCCTCTCGTCCGGCGCGCATCACGGGGTGGACCAGCAGACGCTGGAGGCACGGGCCTACGCCGTGGCCCGCC
>CAXSEX010000125.1:0-10691 GCA_964236415.1 uncultured Acetobacteraceae bacterium
GGTGCTTGCGCCGCAGCGCCGCGCGGAAGCCGGGCTGCGCCGACAGGGGCCGCGCCGCCGTGTCTGGGGGCAGGACGTTCATATCCGTCCGAACAGCCCGCGCGGACGGACCAGCAGCAGCAGGAACACGGCCAGGAACAGGATCGTCGTCCCGAAGGCGGGCACGTAGTAGGCGGACACGGTCTGCACGACGCCGATCAGCAGCGCCGCCACGAACGACCCCCGCAGCGTGCCCAGCCCGGCCACCGCCACCACGATCTGCACGTAAACCAGCACGTCGAAGGCGTAGGCCGGGTTCAGCCCGAACACGTCCGCCCCCAGCATCCCGCCGAGCGCCCCGAGCGCGCCGCCGAACGCGAAGGTCGCGGTGAACAGGAGGGAGGTCCGCAGGCCCACGGACTCCGCCATGCCCCGGTTCTCGACCGCGGCGCGGATCATCGCCCCGGCCCGCGTCCGCTCCAGCCCGAGGAGGATGCCGGCCGCCGTGAGCGCCCCGATGCCGATCACCAGCAGCTTGTAGGCGTAGAACGCGAACGGCCCGGCCTGCACCTGCTGCATCAGCACGGCGGGCACGGGCATCGGCCGCATCATCGGGCCGAACCCGAGCCGGACCAGGGCGCCCGCGATGAAGATCAGGCCGATGCAGAACAGCACCTGGTCCAGCTCGCCCCGGCCATACAGGCGGGCGAACAGCGCGCGCTCCAGCGCCGCCGCCAGCACCGCGACCAGCAGCGGAGACAGCACCAGCATGGCCGGCCACGGCACGCCGGCGTTCGCGACGGCAACCGCGGCCACGTACCCGCCCGCCATCGCGAAGACGCCATGCGCCAGGTTGACGAAGCCCATCAGCCCCAGCGTGACCGACAGCCCGACCGAGATCAGGTAGAGCACGCTGGCATAGGCCAGGGATTGGAAGGCGATATCTACCGCGACGCCCAAGGCAGGCTTCCTTTCACGGCGCGGCCGTCGCATGGGGCAAGGAGACGGCTTGCTTCCCCTTCCGGTATAGGAAGCAGGTGGCCCCATCCCGACGGCGGTTGGCCTGCCGTCACGGCACTGGTGCCCGTGGGCACGGCCGCTACGCCGGGTTCATCGCCTTCCACGGGTCCTTCACGTTCGGGATGGTGTCGAACTCCACGTTGCCCGGCTCGTCCCCGACCATGCGGACCTCGCGGATGTAGATGTTCTGCACGATGTCCCGCGTGGCCGGGTCTATGCTGATGGGGCCGCGCGGGCTGGCGTCGGTCGCGAAGTTCGAGATCGCGCGCATCGCGCCCGCCGCGTCGGCCTTGCCCCCCGTGGCGGCGATGCCGGCGCAGATCGCGGCCATGCCGTCCCACGCGCCCACCGCCATGAAGTTGGGGCGCACCGGCGCGAAGCCGTAGGCGGCCTTCCACGCTTCCACGAAGGCGCGGTTCGCCGGGCGGTCCGACACCAGGCTGTACGGCCCGGCCGTCACCACGCCCATCGCCAGTTGGCCCATGTTGGGCAGTTCCTCGTCGCTCGTCAGGTCGCCGGGGCCGATCAACTGGATGCCGGCCTCCCGCAGCCCGGCCTCGGCATACGCTTTCATGAACGCGGTGGTCTGGACGCCGCCGGGGTGGAAGGCGAACACCGCGTCCGGCTTGGCCTCCTTGGCGCGCAGCAGGAAGGGCACGAAGTTCGGGCTTTGGATCGGCATCCGCGCCACCGCGACGATTTCGCCGCCCTTCTCGGTGAAGCCCTTGGTGAAGGCTCCCTCCGCGTCCTGCCCCGGGCTGAAGTCGGTGGCGAGGACGTAGGCCCGCTTGTAGCCTTTCGTCCCCGCCGCCCACTGGCCCAGCGGCAGGTTGACCTGCCAGTGCGTGAAGGAGGTCCGCGTGAGCCAGGGCGACAAGCGCGTGGTGCCGGCGCCGGAGGCGTTCATCAGCACGCAGGGCACCTTGGCTTGGTTCAGCAGCGGCGCGACCGCGTTGGCATTGGGCGTCCACTGGAAGCCGCCGAGGTACTGCACCCGGTCGCGCGTCACCAGTTCCTGCACCAGGCGCTTGGCGGTGTCCGGGTTGGTGCCGCCGTCGTCGCGGATGATCAGGTCCACCTGCTGGCCGCCCAGCACCTTCTTGCCCTCGGTGTCGAGGTAGAGCTTGGCAGCGTTGGACATGATCTGGCCGATGGACGCGAAGGGGCCGGACATGGTGAGGATCAGGCCCACCTTGACCGGCTCGGCCGCAGCCGCCGGGCGGGTGGCTGCGAGCGCAGGGGCTGCGGCGAGCAGGCCCAGGGCGTGGCGGCGTGACAGCGCGTTCATCGGTTCTCTCCCGGGTCGGCCTGGCTTGCTGCCAGGCTCGCGGCCGTTTCGGCTAGGCGGCTTCGTTCATCAGGGCGGGCGCGTCAGCATTGGACACTTTCCAGCTTGACGCCAGCAGGCTTTCAACCGTCTTCGCTGCCCGGTCGGCGCCGGCCAGCGGGACCGCCGCCGCAACGTAGTGGTCAGGCCGCAGCAGCAGCGCGTGGCCGGCGTAGTCCGCCACGACGGCGTCGAGCACGTCGTTGGCGAGCGCGGCGGCTTCGACGCCCGCCACGGCCTGCGCCGGAGCGCCGTTCGGCAGGAGGGCCACGCGCACGGCTCCCAGCTTGTCCCACACGGGCTGGCGCAGCCGGGCCATGTCGCCGGGCTGGCCCGATGGCAGCAGCAGCGCGAAGCGGTTGCCGAGCAGCTGGTCCAGCAGGACCTCGCGCCCATCTGCCAAGCGCACGGCCGGTTGCGGCAGCAGCCGGCCCACGATGGACCGCCGCCCCTTGCCGTCCGGCACCAGGAACCCGGCGTTGAAGCGCGGCGGCGGCTTGTACTTCATCTGCTGCACGTAGTCCCGGGCCGGCGGCCACACGTTGAGCGCCATGAACCCGGCCTGCGTCAGCACCCCGCGCAGCCAACTCGGCGGCGACATGACCCGGCCCATCCGCAGCGCCAAGCCGATCATCTGCCAGATGTGGTCCTTGCGCTCCTGCTCGTAGGTGTCCAGCAACGCAGGCCCAGCCCGGCCGTCCAGCACCGCCGCCAGCTTCCATGCCAGGTTCTGCGCGTCGCGTATGCCGCTGTTCATGCCCTGCCCGGCGAAGGGGGGCGTCAGGTGCGCGGCGTCCCCGGCCAGGAACACCCGGCCGAACGACCATTGCGGCGCCACCCGGGCATGGAAGCGGTAGACGACCTTGCGCCGCAGCGTCGCGTTCGGGTCGGCACCGTGAGTGCCGAGCAGCGTGGCGACCATCGCCGGGTCCAGCATGTCCGCGTCGGTCTCGCCGGGCAGCAGCTTGAACTCGTAGCGCCGGGTGCGGTCCGGACCCGGCAGGGTGATGCAGGGGCGGCGGCGGTCGCAGAACACCTCGGTGTGCGTGACGGTGTTCTCGTTGTTCTCCAAGTCGAGGATCAGCCAACGCTCGTCGAAGGTGGTGCCGGCCAGATGCACGCCCTGCTGCTCCCGCACCCGGCTGGCCGCGCCGTCGCAGCCCACCAGGTAGTCGCACGTCACCTGCCGCGCCTCGTCCTCCGGGCCGAGCAGGTGGAGCGTGACGCGGTCCGCCGACGCCTCGTAGCGGTCCATGCGCCAGCCATACAGCGTGGCCGTGCCGCTGAACCGGCCCAACGCCGCTTTGAGCTGGCCTTCCAGGATCGGCTGGCGGAAGGCGTTGCGCCGGGGGTAGCCGTAGGGGCGCCCGACCGGCTCCACCTTGGCGAAGGTGACCCGGCCCGGCGTGTAGTAGTGCGACCCGTAGCCCGGCACGACGAAGCGCAGCACCTCGTCCACCACGCCCGCGGCCTGCATCGTGCGGAGCGACTCGTCGTCGATCGAGACGGCGCGCGGCTCCTGCACGGTGGTCGGGTTGCGCTCCACCAGCAGGCAGCCCACCCCCATCGTGCCCAGCAGGTTGGCGAGCGTGAGGCCGATCGGCCCGCTGCCGACGAGGATGACGGGATGGTGCTCGGGCCGCGGGTCCATTGGTGGCGCGGCTCAGGCTGCCGCTTCGTCGGCGACGCGGTTGCGGAGTAGGCCGACCTTGTCGATCTCCACCTCCACGGTGTCGCCGGGCTTGAGCCACAGCGGCGGGGTGCGCCGGGCGCCGACGCCGCCTGGGGTGCCTGACGCGATCACGTCGCCGGGTTCCAGGCGGGTGAAAGTGGAGCAGTATTCGATCTGGTGCGGGATGTCGAAGATCATCTGGTCGAGCCGCGCTTCCTGCACCATCTGGCCGTTCACCCGCGTTTGCAGGCGCAAGGGTCCGAGGTCCCCCAACTCGTCCGGCGTCACCATCCAGGGGCCGAAGGCGCCGGTGTCCGGGAAGTTCTTGCCCGGCGTGAACTGGTGGGTGTGCCGCTGGAAGTCCCGCACGCTGCCGTCGTTGTAGCAGGCGTAGCCCGCGATGTGGCCCAGGGCGTCCGCGCGGGCGACGTAGCGGCCGGGCGTGCCGATGATGACGGCCAGCTCTCCCTCGAAATCCAGGTCGGTGGACACGCGCGGGCGGATGAGGGGGGACAGATGGCCCATCTGGCTGTTGGCATAGCGGGCGAAGATGGTGGGATTGCCCACCTCCGCACGGCCGGTTTCCTTGCGGTGGTCCTCGTAGTTCAGGCCGACGCAAAGGATCTTGTCGGGGTTCGGGATCACCGGCAGCCACGCGATGCCCGACAGCGGATGGCGGGGCGCCTGCCCGGCATGGGCGGACAGGCCGTGCAGGTCGCCCGCGGCGATGGCGGATTTCAGGTCGGGCAGGCGGTCCCGCAGGACGGCGCCCAGGTCCAACGCCTCCTCCCCCTCGATGAGGCCCCACGTGGCCGTGCCGTTGATGCGGAAGGAGGCGAGCTTCATGGTGGCGCTTCTTTCTTCAAGGGTGGCGTAGGGAGGGGCGGCCCGCGCGCAAGGTCGTCAGCGTCACGCGCGCAGGACCCCGCGGCCCCACAGGTTGACGCTGCGCTCCTCGTGCGGCCAGGTTTTTTCGGGGCGGTCGTGCACGACCTCCAGCTCGGCGCTGATCTCGATCCAGTTGCCGTCGGGGTCCTCGATGAACACGAACAGGTTGTTGCCGGGTCCGTGGCGCCCGGGACCCCACATCAGCGGGACGCGGCGGTCGCCCATGCGGTCGCACCAGTCCTTGATCGTGGACCAGTCGCCGGCCTCGTAGCTGTGGTGGTCGATGCCCTGCTGGGCGTGGCGGAAGCAGGACAGGGTGTGGTGCTCGTGGTTGGTCCGCATCCACACCACCATCAGCCGGCCATCGTTGTCCCGCACGCGGTCGCTGACCAGCAGGCCCAGCGTGTCCACGTAGAAGCGCTCGAAGGTCTCCGGGTCCTGGCTGGCGAGGGTCAGGTGCTGCAGCGGCCCGCGCAGCCCCGGGCGCGGCGGGTGTTGGGGCGTGTCCTGCGACGCGAGGCCGAAGGCGACCACGTTGCCGTCCGGGTCTGCGACCGCAAAGGCGCCCGGCTGGAACAGCGGGGACGGGGAGGGCAGGATGGCGGCGCCCCTTTCCGCGCGGGCGCGGACCATGGCCAGGCCCTCGGCGTCCCGGCAGGCGAAGGCGGCGTAGCCCAGGCGCTTGTTCTGGCCCGGCGTGAAGAGCACGCGGCGCTGCGGCCCTTCGGCGATCCAGTCCCCGCTCCCGAGCGGCCGGGCCGTCATGTCCATCTTGTCGGCGTAGAAGGCGGCAAGCTGGGCTGGGTCGCCGCTTTGCAACTGCATGTGGTGCAGGTAGGCACCCGCCATGACGGCTGTGGACATCGATTGACCCCCCTCGTTGGCGAGGGTGCTTAGGCCGTGGTGCGGCGGCCTGTCAATGCAGGTTTCTCACATAATGGGAAATGTGCTCCTGCTTGGGACCGGCGCTGCCCAGGCTCCCGCGGCAAGCTGGCCCGGCGCGGCTGTTTGGCAGCGCGTTGCCGCGTGGCCCCCAGGGGAGGTATGGGGCCTCGCGTCATGCACGGCGCGGGTCCGTCAAGCAAAGGGGGCAGAGTGGGATGGCGGGTCCGGACCGGACGATCAGCGTCCTGAAGCTGTTCACGCTCGACCGCCCGGCCTGGACGGTCGAGGACGCGGCGGCGGCGCTGGGGGTGTCCGCCAGCAGCGCCTACCGCTACGTCGCGGCGTTGACGGAGGCGGGGCTGCTGACCCCGGCGGCCGGGGGCTGCTACACGCTGGGGCCGGCTGTCATCCAGTATGACCGGCAGATCCAGATCACCGATCCCCTGCTGCGCGCCGCCAAGCCGGTCATGGCCGGCCTGATTCAGCTCGCCCCGGCAGACAGCACGGTCCTGCTGTGCCGCATCTTCCGCGAAACCGTGTTGTGCGTGCACCAGGTGGCCGGCGGCAGCCGGCCGGCCCCGGTCAGCTACGAACGGGGCCGGCCGATGCCGCTGTTCCGGGGAGCGACATCGAAGGTCATCCTGTCCCACCTCGCGCCCCGGGACCTGCGCCGGGTTTACGAGGCGCACCGGGTGGAGGCCGAGGCGGCGGCGCTGGGCGGGACGTGGGAGGCGTTCCGGGGCGCCATGGCGGAGATGCGCAGGGCCGGCCATGCCATCAGCCATGCCGAGGTTGACCCTGGGTGCATCGGGATCGGGGCGCCTGTCTTCGACGACCGCGACCGGATTCTAGGCAGCCTGAGCTACGTTGTCCCGGTGGCGGAGGACCCGGTGGCGGAGGAAAGCTGTGCCGTGCGGCTTGCCGCGCTTGCCACCGCCGGCGCAAAGGAGATCAGCGCAGGGTTGAAGGCAACGGCCGGTGCCACGGGCGGCTCGGCGGCGCGACCATTGGGGCCACCCCATGTCCGGCGGAGCGACAAAGGCCCGGATGCTTCGTAGATGGCCAACGCCGGTGCAAGATAGCAGAAGCGTTGAAGCACTGCACCTGCTCCGTCCGGGAAGCCTCCAGCCAGAATCGCCGCTCTGACGACGCCCCCGGCCCATTCAGTCGCACGCCGTGACCGCTTCGGTCAGCACCCCAGGCAATGCGCGCGCAAAGGCGCGCATGTTGGCGGTGCGGTCCGCGCTACCGGTCCGGAGGGCAGCGGCGCGCTTGACAGGGCCGCTGACAGCGACGCCGGTGTGCCCGGCCGGGTCGCGACGGGGCACACGGCCGCAAGGCAGCGGGTGGCGGGCGCGCGTTTCGCGCCAGACGGCATGGTTGCCCAAGCCGGGCGGTAAGCCGACTACCGGCCGACGTCCATCAGCAGCTTCTCCGTCCGCGCGTCCTCGATCCGGCTCACCATGCGGGAACTCTCATGCAAGTCCCGCTGCGTCTTGGTCATCGTGATGCAGGACTGCACCAGCATCAGCATGCCCATGAACAAGAAAGCCCGCATCCAAAGGTCAATCGGCAGCAGGGCGATGCCGAGGACCATGATGCCCAGCGAGGCAAAGAACGAGATGTAGGTGAACACCACC
This sequence comes from uncultured Acetobacteraceae bacterium, assembly GCA_964236415.1. GTDB lineage: Bacteria > Pseudomonadota > Alphaproteobacteria > Acetobacterales > Acetobacteraceae > CAHJXG01. Next base: position 7,412 of record CAXSEX010000125.1, read on the forward strand.
CAGGCGGGCGCGTGCATTTCGCTTCGGGAGGGGGTCATGCGCGTTCTCCCTTTGCGGGCAAGGACTTGAGCCGGGCCAGCACGCCGGCGGCGGTGGGCCGCACGGCAGGGCCGAAGCCGGCCTCTGCCAGCCGTTCTTCCACGGTGTGTGGACGGTCAGCGGTGATGCCGTCCAGGAAGCTGTCGGCCGCGGCGGCCTCCGCTTGGCGTCGGCGCAACCGGGTCAGCGTCGCTTCCGCCCCCGTCAGCGTACCGTGCCCGAGCGGTGCCGCTTCCAGCCGGCCGCGGCGCGAGGCCCGGACCGCGTCCGCCACCCGGGCGACCCGGCGGCCACGCTGCAGCTCGCCCAACCGCCGCTCCGCGTCCGACACGCCGCGGCGGAGCTGGGTGATCTCGCCCGCGAACAGCGCCTGCGCCTGCTGCCCGGCGTCTCGCTCCCCTTCCAGCGCCGCGATGGCCTCCGCCGCCTCCACCGCCAGGTCCTCGCGCTGCCCCGCCAGGGCGGCCCGCGCCCGCGCTTCCAGGGCCGCCACCCGTTGGCCGATGGCGTCGCTGCGCAGCTTCTCCTGCGCCTGCTCCGCCAAGGCCACGGCCAAGGCGCGCTCCGCCCGGGCGAAGCCTGCTTGCACATCGCGGATTTGCTGGTCGAGCAGCAGCAGGGCGTTCGCGTCGGCAAGATCCTCCGCCGCCGCGGCGGCAACGCCCCGCCGCAAGGTCATAAGAATTTTGAGCATCGGCCATCCTCCTGTATGAACATGGTTCAGAACCCCTGATGGCCGAGCCATGAACGCCATTCAAGAAAATTCTGAACAAGGTTCACATCGTCCCGCGACCGTGGCGCGCCACCAAGGCCTGCATGGCCGGCTGGTGGACGCAGCCGAAGCGGCGATGGCCGCGGCCGGGCTGGCCAGCCTGCGTGCCCGGGCCTTGGCGGACGCGGCCGGATGTTCCGTGGGCGCCATCTACGGCGTGTTCCCCGACCTCGACGCCCTGGCGCTTGAGGTCAACGCCCGCACCCTGGACGAAATCGACGCCGCCATGGGCAAGGCGCCGCCGGGCGACGGCCCGGTGGAGCATCTCGTGCAACTGGCCTTGTCCTACCTCGGCTACGCCGACGCCCACCGGCAGCGCTGGAACGCCCTGTTCCAGCACCGCATGGCGGACGGACGGCCCATCCCGCCGTCCTACGCCGCCCGGCAAGCGGCGGCCTTTTCCCACGTCGAGCAGCCGCTCGCGGCGCTGATGCCGGGCTTGCCAAACGAGCAGCGGGGCCTGCTGGCCCGCACCCTGTTCTCGGCGGTGCACGGCGTGGTCGCGCTGGGCTTGGACGAGAAGGTGGCGGCCATGCCGGTTCCCGTGCTGCGCGCCCAGCTGCGGGCCGTCGTGGAGGCGATGGCCCGCGGCTTGGCGGGCTAAGCCGCCTCCTGCTCCGCCGCGGCCACGCGCGTCGCCGCGGCGTAATCGACCTTCCCCGTCCCGAGCAGCGGCAGGGCCGGCACCACGCGGACGGTCCTGGGGACGGCGATCTCCGCAGCGCCCTTCGCCCGCGCGTGGGCCAGCAGGGCCTGGCCCGCCGCGTCCGGCTGCGTGGTGAGCAGCACCAGCGCCTCGCCCTTGCGGCCGTCCGGGACGGCCACCACGGCGTGCGCGGCGCCGGGCCAAAGGGCGGCGGCCAGCGCCTCCGCGGCTGGCATCGACACCATCTCGCCGGCGATCTTGGCGAACCGCTTGGCCCGGGCCACGAGGGTGACGAACCGCCCGGCGTCCACCGTGCAGATGTCGCCGGTGTCGTACCAGCCGTCCGCCAGCGGTTCCAGCACGCCGGGCGCCGACGCCCGCAGGTAGCCGAGCATCACGTTCGGCCCCCGCACGGCCAGCCGCCCGCCCTCCGCGATGCCCTCCACCGGGTCCAGCCGCCAGTCGATGCCCGGCAGCAGCCGCCCGGCCGTGCCCGGCTTGCTGTGCATGGGCGTGTTGAGCGCCAGCACCGGCGCGGTCTCGGTCGCGCCGTAGCCTTCCAGCACGCGCACGCCGAACCGCTCGGCGTAAAGGCGCCGGGTCTCCTCGCGCACCTTCTCGGCGCCGGAGAAGATGTAGCGCATCGCGTAGAAGTCGTACGGGTGGGCGAAGCGCGCCCAGCCGGCCAGGAAGGTGTCGGTGCCGAAGGCGATGGTGCTGTCCGTATCGTAGATCAGCTCCGGCACGACCCGGTAATGCAGCGGCGACGGGTAGAAGAACGTCCGCACCCCGGACAGCAGCGGCAGCAGGGTGCCGCCCGTCAGGCCGAAGGAGTGGAACATCGGCATGGCGTTGAACACCCGGTCGGCCGAGTTGAAATCCACCACGGCCGCGACTTGCGCGATGTTGGACAGGATGTTGCGGTGGCTCAGCACCACCCCCTTCGGGCTGCCTTCGGAGCCGCTGGTGAACAGCACGGCCGCGGGCCGGTCCGCCGCCACCCGGGCGCCGGGCAGCCGGCGGGCGGTGCGCGCGTCCCACCAGCCGCGCAGCTTGGCGACGGGGCCGAGGCCGGCGCGGATGTCCTCCAGCCACACGAAGCGAACCTGGCCCTCCATGCGCGCCACCGCCGGGCCGAGCTTGCCGCGCTCGACAAAGGCCCGCGACGACAGCACGGTCGTGACGCCCGCCGCAGCACAGGCGGCGAGCATGCCGTCCGCGCCGGCGGAGAAGTTCAGCATCGCCGGCACCCGGCCCCACGCTTGCAGCGCCATGAACGTCACCACCGCGCCGTTGGCGTTGGGCAGCATGACGCCCACCGTGCCGCCCGGCGGCGCCAGCCGCGCCAGGCGGCGGCCGAGCACGGCCGCGCCCAGGATCAGCCGGCCGTAGCTCATCGGCTCGCGCGCGATGTCCTCCGCAATCGGCATGGCACTGCCGAAGCGGGCGCGGGCGTCCAGCAGGGCGCGGAACAGCGGGCGGCCAGTGTTGGCCACCGCGAAGCCCGACTGCTCCATCACGCCGCCCAGCACCGTGCCCACCGCCCGGCGGCGCGCCCGCCCGCGCAACTCCGGGTCCACGTCGAGCGACACGGGTGGCAGCACATGCAGCGACAGGCGGGGGAACCAGCGCCGCGGCACGCGCCCGCCCATGCGGGACAGCCGGGTGAATTGCAGCCCGTCGATGCGGACGGGGACGACAACCGCGCCGGACTTGTCCGCGACCATGCCGGCGCCCTCGTACACCTTCATCAGGGCGCCGGTCTTGGTGATGCGGCCCTCGGGGAACACCACCAGCTTGTTGCCGTCCTTCACCGCGCGGAC
>CAXSEX010000126.1:0-879 GCA_964236415.1 uncultured Acetobacteraceae bacterium
GGCACCGGGCTGAACCTGACGGCCGCCGACTACGTGGTGCACCTCGACCCCTGGTGGAACCCGGCGGTCGAGGACCAGGCGTCCGACCGGGCGCACCGGATCGGCCAGGAACGGCCGGTGACAATCTACCGGCTGATCATGCAGGACAGCATCGAGGAGCGGATCGTGCGCCTGCACCGCGACAAGCGCGACCTGGCGTCCGACCTGCTGGAAGGGGCGGAAACCAGCGCCCGGCTGAGTGAGGAGGAACTGCTCGACCTGATCCGCGCTTGAGCCTGCCGCACGAAGGACGCTGCTCCGATCCGCATGGGATGAGGTCGCGACTTGGGCTCAAGGCCGGGCATTCTCGATCAGCTTGAGGTCGAGGATGCCCTTCTTGCCCCAGCCGGCGGCGCCGGCGGGCACCTCCGGCCGGAAACGCTCGTAAAGCCGGAAGCCGATCCGGTTCAGTTCCTCGGGCGGCAGCGAGTCTGCCAGCGCCTCCATCGCCTTGCGCACGGCGGGCAGGTGCTCGCCGAACGCCTTCTCCACGTAGGCGTGGGCCGGACGCGGAGCAGCCGGCTTGCCGTGGTCGAGCGCATACGGGCTGCCGTTCCGCTCGGCCACGGGCAGGTCGCGTCCGAGCAGGTGCACGGTTTGCCGCGGGGCAGGCTTGGCCGCGTCCCCCACGCCGCTGTCCTCGCGCTTCTCCTCCAGCCCGATCGCGCGGGCCTTGATCCGGGCGCTCGATCCGGCGACGGCGCGGCCCAGCGTGATCGCCGCGTCCGCGTCATGCCCGAGGCGCTCGGCCACGATCGCCGCCCACAGCGTCAGCACCGGGGCACGGTTGACCTGGATCACGCCGCCCTTGGACGCCACCAGCAGCGCGTCGGCATCCGA
>CAXSEX010000126.1:889-2690 GCA_964236415.1 uncultured Acetobacteraceae bacterium
CTTCTCCGCCATCCGTTCGTCTCCGCTCGTGCCAGCCTTCCGCACAACGCCGCTAGCAGCGTCCCAGTGCCAGGTGGCCTGTTCGAAGAAGCGGGGGCTTTCCTCGCACGCTGTTCCGCACCCTCTTCCCGTCCATGCGCTTCTCTGGTTCAGAGCAGCCTTTCGACCAGCTTCGCCCGCAGTTCCCGCACCTGCTCGCCCAGGCCGCGGCCACGCCAGGCTGCGAGGTCGATCCTCTTGGAACCCGCGACGTCGGCCCGGAACACCGCCTCCATCTGCCCGCCGAAATCGGGCCCAAGAATGATCGCGTCGATCTCGTTGTTCCACACCGTGCTGCGCCAATCGAGGTTCGACGACCCAACCGCCGACCACGCGCCGTCGATCACCGCCGTCTTGGCGTGCAGCACCCGGCCTTGGAACTCATGCAGCTCGACCCCGGCTTCCAGCAGGTCGCCATAGTTCGAGCGTCCGGCCGCCACCGCGGCGTCGCTGGTGCTGCGGCCCGGCACGATCACCTGCACGTCCACCCCTCGCCGCGCGGCCGCTTCGAGAGCGCGCGCCAACTCGGGTGTCGGCACGAAGAACCCGGTCGTGAGGTGCACGGATTTCTGCGCAAGCGCTATGGAAGCGAGCAGCGTGCGGTAGATCAACGGCTGCCCATTGTCCGGCGCCCCGTCGATCGCCTGGACCAGGAGGTTTCCCTGGGCAAGCAGCGGCGACGATGGCGGTTCTGCAAGAGGAGGGCCTTTCTGCTGCCGCCAGGTTTCCATGAAGAAATGCTCGAACTGCGCCACGACCGGCCCCTCGATCCGGACGTCGGTGTCCCGCCACGCTTCCTCCTGCGGGTCGGCCGGCTGGCGTCCCGGCGCGTTCTTGTAGACCCGGCTGATGTTGACCCCGCCGGTGATCGCCACCTTGCCATCCACGCAGAGCAGCTTGCGGTGGTCGCGCGCGTTCACTTTGACCGGCACCCGGCCATTCGGATGCAGCGGATTATACTCCAGCACGCGCACCCCACCCTGGCGCAGCCGCCCGAACAGCGCGGCCGAGGTGTCGCTGGCGCCCCAAGCGTCATAGATCAGGTTCACCTCAACCCCGCGTTGGCGCGCCGCCAACAGGATGTCGGCGAACTCGCCGCCCGCCGTGTCGTCGAACTCATAGCTTTCCATGTCGATCCGCGTGCGGGCTGAACGGATCGCTTGCTTCAAGGCCGCAAAAGACGCAGGGCCGTTGATCAGCAGGGTGGCCCGGTTCCCGGCCAAGAACGGCATATGGGCGAACCGCTCGCCTTGTTCGCGCATCAGTTCGAGGCTGCGCGCCGGGTCGGCGCCGGTCTTTGCCGACAACAGGTCTGGGCTGACCCCCGGCGGCGGCTCGACCGCACAACCGGCCAGCAGCGCCAGGGCAACGAAACAGGGCAGCAGCTTACGGGGTCCAGCGATCATGCTGTCGAGGTAGCGCAGCTTGTCAGAAATGCTGAGAGCAGAACGATCTACTGGGGATCCAGGGTCTGTGCCCAATGCTGCCAGGCATTTGCCTTCGTTCTGATCTAGCTCTAGCCGTGCGACCCTGGGAGCTATCGGAACGTCCGGAGTTGCACGGCCATGACCAAAAGGGGACGGGCCCTCACCTCAGCAAGCGATTGGATCAGCGGAAGCCGAACCCGAAACCGACCGACACGCCAGGGTTCTGGTAGAGGAGCGGCTGCTGAGGCCGCACATAATAGGCCGCCGGCGGCGCCGCGTAGTAGCCCTGAGGCGCATAGGAGTAGGCGGGAGGCGGGGCCGAATAGATCACAGGC
>CAXSEX010000126.1:2700-9708 GCA_964236415.1 uncultured Acetobacteraceae bacterium
GTGACCATGCTGCACTAACATTTTGCCCGGACCACTCAATGGGGGCTTGTCACATCCCCGCCTGGAGGACACGGCGGCGGCGGAGTTTTTCGCCCGGACCCATACGGAGCGGGCGCGCGTGTTTCTCGGCAAGGTGCTGACGCATCGAGGGACGGCATGCCAAACCTGGCACGAGGCGGCCAGCGTCGCGTCCGCGGCGTAAAGGCCTATCAACCGCAAGCTCAGGGTGCCTGGCGCCGCAAAGCCTCTCGGGCCAGTTCCGCCGTCCTTTCGACATGCACGCTGAGCAACGCCACGGCCTGGTCGGCGTCGCGGTGCAGCGCCGCCTGCATGATCTCCCCGTGCTCCCGGTCGGCGTCGCGCGGAGCGGCATCGATGCTGCGCGAGGCCAGCCGGTAGCGGTCGGCCGCATCGAACAGCTGCTCGCAATACCGCTTCAGCCGGCGTGACCGGCACGCCGCCAGCAGCGCGGCGTGGAAGGCCCGGTGCATGGCCTCGACGCTCGGGGCCTGCCGGCGCCGGGCGCGCTGCATCCGGTGATGGGCCGTCACCACGCCCTCCTCCCACGCCTCGTCCCCATGGCGGATCGCGTCGCGCAGGGCGGCGGCGTTCATCGCGCTGCGCGCCAGCGTCAGGTCGGCGAGGTCGGCCAGGTCGAGACGGGCCGCCGCGAAGCCCCGGCGGTCGAACTGATCGACCAGCCCCTCGCTGACCAGGCGGTTGAGCGCCTCGCGCATCGGGCTGAGGCCGATGTTGAGCCGCTCGCACGTCGCCCGCGTGCCGATGCGCGAACCCGGCTCAATGGCGCCGGCGATGATGTCGGACCGCAGGCGTAGGTAGGCTTCGGTGGCAAGCGTGCTGGGATTGTCGAACATCAGCCATCCTTGCCGGATATTATCGATAAAGGCTTGCCGCTTGCAACCTTGCCCCTTACCCTGACGGGTAAAGGAAAGGGGAGAAAACATGCGCTTCGCCAGCTATACCTCCGCAGGCGCACCGTCGTTCGGGCTTGTCTTTGATGGCGGCGTCATGGACCTGCTGGCCGCCGCCCACCCGCTTCGGAGCGAACTCCGCGGCGACAGCCTTCCCGCGTTCATTGCCGGGGGCGAGGCGGCGCTGAACGCGGCAAGGCAGGTCGCGGCAACCCTGCTCCACCGGCTCGCGGGCTGTCTCCGCATTCCCGAAACCACCGCCTCCCTGTCGGCCGGGCTGACTACGCCCATCCAGGCACGGGCATGAGCGGCCCCGCGCCCGCCGCCCTGCCGGCCGGCTGGCCGCGCGGCCGGACGACCGCCCTTTCGGTCAGCGTCATGCTGGAAGGCTGGACGGACGAGTCCGCGCCCGGCGTAGGCCCGATGGGCAACGTGCTCAAGGCAGGCACGCTCGACTTGCAGGCACGGTCCTGGGCCGAGTATGGGCCGAATGTCGGCGCCTGGCGCCTCCTGGACGTGTTGGCCGGCGAAGAGGCGACGGCCACGTTCTACGTCAGCGGCATCCTGGCGGAGCGCCATCCGGCCTTGATGCAGGCCATCGCAGGGGCCGGCCATGCCATCGCCGGGCACAGCTGGGCGCAGAACATCATCCCGGCCACCCAGTCGGCCGAGGACGAGGCGGCCGACATCGACCGCTGCGCCGCCGCGATCCAGGCGGGCGGCGGCCATCGCCCGCGCGGCTGGATCAGCCCGCGCTGCACGCCGAGCCTCGGCACGCCTGAACTGCTCGCCCGGGCCGGCTTCGCGTGGCACGCGGACTACTTCGACCTGGACCTGCCGCGCCGCTTGCCGACGCCTGGCGGCCCGCTGGTCGCGGTGCCGTTCACGATGGAGGTGAACGACATGCCGCTTTACGTCCGATACGGCAACGAGCCGGGCGCCTTCACGGCGATCCTCCTGCGCCTGCTTGACGGGTGGCAGGCCCCTGATGGGCGCCCGTTCTGCCTCGACATCACGGCGCACGCGCATGTGTTCGGGCGGCCGTTCGGCGCCTTGGAGTTCCGCGAGGCCCTGCGAATCGCCAAGGCGCGCGCGGAGGCGGTGTGGCTCACCCACCATGATGCGCTCGCGCAAGCGTTCAGCGCCGCCTAAAGGTGACGCGGGGGAGGGGACGCCGGGCGTCTGGCCTGCGTCCGCAACGAAAAGGCCCAAAGGCAACGCCTCGGAGAGGAACGACATGCCTGCGACACCTGCCAGCAGCCTGCTCGAAGCCTATGATTCCGGGCGGCTGACGCCGCGGTTCTGGGTATCGATGGGCCTCGTGGCCTTGCAGGGCACGTTCGACTACTTCGACTTCTTCGTCGTCGGCTACCTGGTCGCGCTGCTCGCGCCGGTTTGGCACCTGTCCTATGGCCAGTCCTCCGTCATCCTGATCGGCAGCGGCTTCGGCTCCGTGATCGGCGCCCTGCTGTTCGGCAGGATTGCGGACCGGTTCGGGCGCAAGCCCGCCTTGATCGCGGGAACCCTGCTGATCTCGCTTGCTTCCGCCGGGGTGGCGCTGGTCCCGGACGGCGCGTGGATCGGCTTCGCCCTGCTCCGCACGCTGATCGGCATCGGGCTGGGCGGCGCGGCGGGCGTGCAGACCACGATCGCCGTCGAGCTGACGCCGACGCGGCACCGGACGTTCATCTCCGGCCTGATGATGGCCCCGACCTCGCTGGGCATCATCCTGGCCGCCGTGCTGTCCTCGCAGCTTCTGCCCATCATCGGCTGGCGGGGCCTCGCGGCCATCGGGACGGCGCCCGGGCTGATCGGCCTCCTGCTGATCTGGGCGATGCCGGAATCGCCGCGGTGGCTGCTGTCCCGCGGGCGCTTCCAGGATGCGCGCCGCGCCGCCGCCAAGCAGCTGGGCGTGGCCCCCGACAGCCTGCCCTTGCCCATTAGCGCGCCCGGCCGCGCGCCGCCCGCCAACGTATGGGAGCTGCTGGCCAACAAGCGTGCGTTCTGGCTTATCGCCATCACCTCGCTTGCGATGAGCACCACGACATACGGCTACCAGCTTTGGGCGCCCACCATCCTGTCCCTCGCCTTGCATCTGCCCGTCGGGCAGGTCGCCGGGTATTTCACCTACATCGGCATCTCCGGCTTTCTCGGCCGGTTCGTGTTCTCCTACCTGCCGACCCGGATCGGCCGCCGCCGCACCGGGCAGGTCGTGGCCGCCGGCTCAGCCGTTTTCATACTTCTCGCCGGGCTTTACTACAACGACAGCTATGGCCCGGTGCCCGCGTTCGTCGCGTGGCTCACGCTTGCGGCGGTGTTCGTCAACGGCGGCTTCTCCAACAGCCTGCCCTACGCGCCGGAATGCTACCCCGTCCACCTCGGCGGCAGCGCCTCGGCCCTGGCGCAGGCTACGAACGGCTTGGGCAAGATGCTCGGGCCGCTCTGCCTGGGGGTCATCGCAGGCTCGGGCAACGTCGTGAACCCGATGGCGAGCGAGGCGGCGGTGATCCCCGCCTTCGCCTTCTTGTCGGGCTGCTGCGTGGCCGCGGGCCTCGCCTACACCTTCTTGCCCATCGAGACCCACGGCGTGCCGCTGGCCATCGCCGACGGCGCCGCCGCGCCGAACGGCCCCCGCCTTGCCGCGGCCCATCACCGCTGACACAGGAGCCGGTTGCATGCTGGTGGAGTTGGACGTGGCGATCCCCATGGACGACGGCGTCGTCCTGCGCGCCAACGTGTTCAGGCCCGAGGGGGCAGGCCGCTTCCCGGTCATCATGGCGCAGGGCATCTACGGCAAGGATGTCCACTTCGCCGACGCCTTTCCCAAGCAGTTCGAGCGGCTCGTGGCCGTGTATCCCGACCTGTGCCGCAACGGCTCCAGCGGGCGCTATCTCCGCTGGGAGACGGTCGATCCCGAACGTTGGGTGCCGGACGGCTACGTGGTCATCCAGGTGGATTCCCGCGGGTCGGGATTGTCGCCGGGCTTCCTCGACCCCCGCTCGCCGCGGGAAATCATGGATTACGGCCAGGCCATCGAGTGGGCCGGGGTGCAGCCGTGGTCCAACGGCAAGGTCGGGCTGATCGGGGTTTCCTACCTCGCCTTCACGCAATGGTCGGTCGCCGCCCTGCAGCCGCCGCACCTGGCCGCGATCGTGCCGTGGGAGGGCTTGGTCGATTCCTATCGCTGCCTGACCCATCACGGCGGCATCTACGCCAACGGCTTCATCGAGGGGTGGTGGCCGAGGCAGGTCACGGTCAACCAGCACGGAAACGGCGATACGCGGTATCGCGACCCCGGCACCGGGCGGGCGCTCACCGGCCCCGCGCTGAGCGGGGCGATGCTGGCCGGCAACCGGAGCGACTACCCGGCCGACGCGTTCCGCCACGCGCTGGACGACGCCTGGCACCGCGAGCGGTCCCCCGACCTGTCCAGGGTGCGGGTGCCAGTCCTGTCGGCGGCGAACTGGGGCGGTCCCGGGATGCACCTGCGCGGCAACATCGAGGGCTTCCTGCTGGCCGGATCGGCCGAGAAGTGGTTGTCCACCCATATCGGCACGCATTGGGAAAGCTTCTACCTGCCGCAGTACGTGGCGGTGCAGAAGCGCTTCCTCGACCATTTCCTGAAAGGCCGCGACAACGGCTGGGACCAGGTCGCGCGGGTGCAGCTTGCGGTGCGCCAGGTGGATGGGACGGCCCGGCAGCGTGACGAGGCGGAGTTCCCGCTTGCGCGCACGCGATACACCCCGTTCCACCTCGACGCGGCCACGGCCGGCTTGTCGCCGGCGGCGCCCGCCGGCGGGGCGACGGCCAGCTACGACGCGATGTCGGACGGCCTCGCGTTCTCGACGGCCCCGTTCGAGGAGGCGGTCGAGATCACCGGCTGCGCCACCTTGCGGCTTTGGGTGTCGTCCTCCACCGACGACATGGACGTTTTCGCCAGCCTGCACGTGATCCGCCCTGACGGCGGAGAGGTGGTGTTCGACGGCGCGCACGAGCCGACGCCCCTTGCCCGGGGGTGGCTGCGCGCATCCCACCGCAAGCTCGACCCGGAGCGAACGCTGCCGTTCCGGGTGTTCCATGCCCATGACGAGGCGCAGCCCCTCGCGCCGGGCGAGTTCTACCCGATCGACGTGGAGATCTGGCCGACCAGCATTGTCCTGCCACCCGGCTACAGCCTGCTCCTGCGGATCATGGGCAAGGATTTCGAGTTGCCCGGCGTGCCTGGCCGGCTGCTGCACGACCACCCGCTCGACCGGCCGCCCAGCCGCTTCGGCGGCCGCTGCACCATTGCAACCGGCCCAGGGCGCAGCAGCGCGCTTGTGTTGCCCCTCATCCCCGCCTGACGCGGCCCATGCGGTTCGATGCGCCGGGCGGCGTGCTGCATGAGCGACCGTGCTGCAAGGATCGCCACGGACATCTTCAGGGCCATGCCCTCGTCCGCTTGCTCCGACGCCGGCGCGGGCATCAGGGTCGTCGGCTTTGACACGAACTACGGCACGATCGAAGTCAAGGTTGACGATGGAGCAACGGGTGGCCAGGGCGACGGCTCGGACGGGCAGAAGCGCTCGGCTCCAGAGGCATGAAGCGGGGCGTGGCGCGCATCCGGCAGCGCTTTCTCCGCGTGCGCGTGATCGGGGCGACCGTGGCCACGGCGCTCGATGACAGCAGCCCAGCGCATGGCAGCGCCGTGCAGGACGGCAAGCGCCAGGTGCTCAACGCGTTCATCCGCTCGGGCGGCGTGTTCGACGGCGTGGCCGACTTCGCCGCCGCCCTGCTGGACCCGGCCACGGGCGGGATGCGGGCCGAGTTCGTGCCGGAAAGCACGACCGGCGGCCCGGGCGAGAAGCTGCACCCCAACCGGGCGGGCTACGAGACCATGGCCGCCGTGATCGACTTGACACCGCTGATGGCCGGTGCCGCTCAGGCGCAGTGACCAGTCACCAGCCGTTCACCCGCCCGCCAGGCTCCAAGGAGGCCCGATGCTCGCTCTCATCCGAGACACGACGCTGTTTTTCGACGTGGAAGGCGCCGGGCTGGTGCCGGACGGCCCGGCCATGCGCGAGCGCCCCGCAGCCATGGTCGCCCATGGCGGCCCGGGCGGAGACCATTCCGGGTTCAAACCCGCCATGTCGCCGCTCGCCGACGTCATGCAGCTGATCTACTTCGACCACCGCGGCCAGGGCCGGTCCGGGCGCGGCGATCCCGCCCGTTACACGCTGAACGAGAACGTTGAAGACATGGAGGCGCTGCGCCGTCATCTCGTAAATGGCGCAGAGGGCCAAGGGTGTGCCCCGGCCGTGGCGCAGCACCCAAACGGGGTTGCTGTTCTGCGCGGCGTAGTATTGCGTCTCGTTGCCGGTGATGCGGCCGTTTCGGCTTGAAAAGAGCCAATTCGCCAGCCTGATCTCGTCGGGCTTTTCCGACGGATGCGCCTGGCGATACTCCTCCGCCAGGGTATTTAAAAGCGTGGTCAGGGGCGCATACCACGGCTGATCAACGCTCAGGTATTCGCTCAGCAGGCTTAGCCCGCTCTCCAGCCGCAGGGTTTCGTCGGTCTCAATTCGCCATTGCAGCCAACTGTCCCGCAGCGCCTGGCGGCGGATGTTTTTGCGATGAAGCTTCAGCGCGCGGGATTGCGGAGACTTGGGCGCGACGGGCAGTTCGCCGGCGTAGAAGGCTTGCCAAAACGCCTCGCCATACGTAAGCAACTGCTTTTCCACCGCCTTTTGCACCACAGGCGACTCATCATCAACCAGTTGCAGGATGGACTCAAGGTGCGGAAACGGCTCCATCAGGTTGATACGAACAAAAAGGGAAGTGGTGGCGGATACAGGTTTCGAACCTGTTGCCCCCACCATGTCAAGGTGATGCTCTACCCCTGAGCTAACCGCGCGTAATGAACCGGAGGAACGGGAGAATAAGCTCTCCGCACGGGCTTGCAAGCAAAATTTTTGGCTTGTTGCAAAAAGCGGAATTTGGGCCAAACTGTGCGCTTTCCCATGCCCTACATCAACGAAAACTACCTGAAGCTCAAAGCCGGTTACCTCTTCCCTGAAATCGCCCGACGCGTGCGCGA
>CAXSEX010000126.1:9718-10532 GCA_964236415.1 uncultured Acetobacteraceae bacterium
CCGCCGCCTCGCGCGCGGCCATGCACGCGGCGGTGGACGAACTGGGCGACCGCGCGACCTTTCGCGGCTACGGGCCGGAGCAGGGCTATGATTTCCTGCGCAAGGTCATCGCGGAGAACGACTACCGCGCTTACGGGCTGGACGTGGCGGACGATGAGGTCTTCATCTCCGACGGCTCCAAGTGCGACACGGGGAACATTCTCGACATTTTTGGCGTTGGAAACGTCATTGCCATCACGGACCCGGTTTATCCCGTTTACGTGGACACCAACGTGATGATCGGCAACACCGGCGAGGCGGATGCCACCGGCGCCTACGCCGGTCTGAAATACCTGAAATGCGATGCCAGGAACGGCTGTCCCGGAAATCCCCGAGGAAAAGGTGGACCTGGTTTACCTCTGCTATCCCAACAACCCGACCGGCGCCACCGCCACGCGCGCGCAACTGGAGGCGTGGGTGGCCTACGCTCGCGCCCACGGGACGATCATTTTCTACGATGCCGCGTATGCCGCGTTCATTCAGGACCAGGAACTTCCGCGCTCCATCTACGAGATCGAGGGCGCGCGCGACTGCGCGGTTGAGTTCCGCAGCTTTTCCAAAAACGGCGGGTTCACGGGCGTACGCTGCGCGCACGTTGTCATCCCGAAGGGACTGAGCGGACAGACCAAAGATGGCAGACCCCAAGCGTTACATCCCCTGTGGGCGCGGCGCCACACCACCAAGTTCAACGGCGTAAGCTACATCGTCCAGCGCGGGGCGGAGGCGCTGTATTCACCTGAAGGAAAAGCGCAAATCGCCGAACTGATTGTCCACT
>CAXSEX010000127.1:0-4240 GCA_964236415.1 uncultured Acetobacteraceae bacterium
CGCCATGGCGGCATCGTGGCGATGGGCGGGTCCGCGGGCGGCTTGCTGGTGGGCGCGGTCGCCAACATGCGGCCGGACGTGTGGGCCGGGATCATCGCCGCCGTGCCGTTCGTCGATGTGCTGAACACCATGTCCGACACCAGCCTGCCGCTCACCCCGCCAGAATGGCCGGAATGGGGCAACCCCATCGAGGACCCGGCCGCCTACGACGCCATCGCCGCCTACTCGCCTTACGACAACATCGCACCCCGGCCCTACCCGGCGGTGCTCGCCACGGCGGGCCTGTCCGACCCGCGGGTGACGTATTGGGAGCCGGCGAAGTGGGCCGCCCGCCTGCGGGACGCGACGACGGGCAGCCACCCGGTGCTGCTGCGCACCAACATGGAGGCCGGGCACGGCGGCGCCGCGGGGCGGTTCGACGCGCTGAAGGACACGGCGCTACACTACGCATTCGCGATTTGGGCATACGCGCGCCGCCGGGCATGATCCGGCACGCCTCCTGCGTCTTCGCTCCCTGCAAAGGAACCAACGAGTGAGCGGCTTCAAGAGCACCGAACGCTACATCGCTTCCCGCGACCTTGAGGTGGCGGTCAACGCCGCCGTCGCGCTGCAACGGCCCTTGCTGGTGAAAGGCGAACCCGGCACCGGCAAGACCGTGCTGGCGCACGAGGTCGCAGCCAGCCTCGGCTATCCGTTGGTGGAGTGGCATGTGAAGTCCACCACCAAGGCGCAGCAGGGCTTGTATGAGTACGACGCGGTGTCCCGCCTGCGCGACAGCCAGTTGGGCGACCCCAAGGTGGTGGACATCGCCAACTACATCGTGCGCGGCAAGCTGTGGGACGCCTTCGAGGCGGACCGCCCGCAGGTCGTGCTGATCGACGAGATCGACAAGGCGGACATCGAGTTCCCGAACGACCTGCTGCTGGAACTCGACCGCATGCAGTTCTTCGTTTACGAGACCCGGCAGACGGTCGCGGCCAAGCACCGTCCCGTCGTGATCATCACCTCGAACAATGAAAAGGAGCTGCCGGACGCCTTTTTGCGCCGTTGCTTCTTCCATTACATCCGCTTCCCCGACCGGCCGACCATGGAGCGGATCGTGGAAACGCACTATCCGGGCCTGCAACGCGACCTGGCGCGGGAGGCGCTGACCGTGTTCTTCCAGGTGCGCGACGTGCCGGGCCTCAAGAAGAAGCCCGCGACCTCCGAACTGCTGGACTGGCTCAAGCTGCTGATGATCGAGGACCTGCCGGCGGAGGCGCTGCGCAGCCAGGATGCCAAGCTGGTGATCCCGCCGCTGCACGGGGCGCTGCTGAAGAACGAGCAGGACGTGCACCTGTTCGAGCGGCTCGCCTTCCTGAACCGCCGCGGCTGACGTGTTCGCGCAGTTCGTCCTGGCACTGCGGGACGCGGGCGTGCCAGCGTCGATCACCGAGTACCTGACCCTGCTCGGCGCGATGCGGGCGGGGGTCGCGGATTACAGCGTGGAGGACTTTTACTACTTGAGTCGCGCCGCGCTGGTGAAGGACGAGCGGCACCTGGACCGGTTCGACCGCGTATTCGGCCAGGTGTTCCGCGGGCTGGAAACGGCGGCGGAGGGTGAGGACGGGAGCATCGCGCCACGCGCCCTGCCGGAGGAATGGCTGCGCCGCATGGCGGAGGAGCACCTCACGCCGGAGGAACGGGCGCAGGTGGAGGCGCTGGGCGGATTCGACAAGCTGATGGAAACGCTGCGCCAGCGTTTGGCGGAGCAGGGGGGCCGGCACCAGGGCGGCAGCAAATGGATCGGCACCGCGGGCACCTCGCCGTTCGGCGCCTACGGCTACAACCCGGAAGGGGTGCGGATCGGCCAAGACGAAAGCCGCCACCGCCGGGCGGCGAAGGTGTGGGACAAGCGGGAGTTCCGCGACCTGGACGACGGCGTGGAGCTGGGCACGCGCAACATCAAGCTCGCCCTGCGCCGGCTGCGGCGCTTCGCGCGGGAAGGGGCGGCGACCGAGCTGGACATGCCGGGCACCATCCGCGCCACGGCGCACAACGCCGGGTCACTGGACTTGAAGATGGTGCCGGAGCGGCACAATGCGGTGAAGGTGCTGCTGTTCCTCGATGCCGGCGGCTCCATGGACGACCACGTGCGCGCGTCGGAGGAGCTGTTCTCCGCCGCGCGCAGCGAGTTCAAGCACCTGGCGTTCTTCTATTTCCACAACTGCCCGTACGAGCGCGTGTGGCGGCACAACGGCCGCCGGCGCGACGCCACGATCCCGACCGAAGAGGTCATCCGCACCTACGGCCCCGACTACCGCGCGATCTTCGTGGGCGACGCGACCATGAGCCCCTACGAGATTGCCTCGCCTGGCGGCAGCGTCGAGCATTGGAACGACGAGCCTGGCGCCGCCTGGATGGCCCGGCTGCTCCGGCAGTGGCGGCGCAGCGCCTGGCTCAACCCGGTGCCGCGCGCCGAGTGGGGCTTCGCGCAGTCGGTCGGCATGGTGCGGCAGTTGATGGGGAACCGGATGTTCCCGCTGACGCCGGGCGGCCTTGACGAGATGGTCCGCGAACTGAGCCGGTGACGTCAACCGCCACGGGCCGCGCCTCCCGGCGCAGCCCGTGGTGGGAAGGGACGCCTAGTTCTGCGTCCAGCCTCCGTAGCTGCCAACGTTGTCCCGGGTGACGAGCTGGGGGGCCATCAGGACCATCGGGTTCTCCGGCTTCTTGCCGTTCATGATCTCCACCCCGATCTGCACCGCCGTCTTGCCCATCGTGTATGGGTCCTGGCTCGCCGACGCCTGGATTTGCGTCGGCCCCTTCAGGGCGCCGACGATGTCCGGGGCGCCGTCCACTGCCGTGATGACGATGCCGGTCCGGTTGAGCTGCTTGGCCGCAAGGTCGCTGCCGATAGCCTGCGGGTCGTTGATGGCGAACACCCCCTGGAGGCTGGGAAACCGGGTGAGGTAGCCCTGCATCACGTTCAGCCCGCCGTCACGCGATCCCTTGCCGTCCTGGTCGGACGACAGCAGCTTGATGTCGGGAAACCCGCCCAGCACCTTCTTGCAGCCGTTCACCCGGTCGATCACCGACGACACCTGCGGCCCATTCTCGATGACGACGTTGCCCTTGTGGTCGATCTTGTCGGCCATGTACTGGCAAGCGAGTTCGCCGGCCTTCACGTTGTCGGTCTGCACCGTGGCGTCAGCCCCCGCGGCGGCCACGTCCACGCCGATCACGGTGATCCCCGCCGCCTGTGCCCGCTTCACCGCAGGCGCGATGGCCCGCGGGTCGGCGGCGTTGACCAGGATCAGATCGACGCCCGCGGCGATGAAGTTGTCCATCTGGGTGAATTGCTTGTTGAGGTCGTAGTCCGCCGAGGCCAGGGTCACCTTGACCTGCGGGTTGACCTGTTTCGCCGCGTCCGTGATGCCCTTGCCGACAGCGCCGAAGAAGGGGTTGCCGAGCGAGCCGACGGTGACGCCGACCGCCTTCAACTCCTTGGCGGACGCCGCCCCGGATAGGACCATGGCCGCGCCGGCCAGCAGCAGGGTTTTCAACATCAAGCGTAACCTCCAAGCCCGATTATTCCGCCGCGGCGGTTGGGCCATGCCCCGCCGGCAGCGTCCCCGGGCCGGCGGCCCGGGTTGTTCCGATGCAGCCCCGCGCTCAGGTGCGGGCGTTGCCTTGCAGGCGCGCGCGGTCGAGCGCCACGGCGCCGATGATCACGAGTCCCTTGACGATGAACTGCCAGATGTCCGAGACGCCGAGCAAGGTCAAGCCGTTCGACAGCACGGCGATGATCAGCGCGCCGATCAGCGTGCCCCAGATCGAGCCGATGCCGCCCACGAAGCTGGTGCCGCCCAGGATCACCGCGGCGATGGCGTCAAGCTCGTAGCTTTGCCCAAGCTGCAAGCCGTTGGCGGCATACAGCCGCGCCGCCGACATCACGCCGCCCAGGCCCGCGAGCAGGCCGGACACGGCATACACGAACAGCAGGATGCGCCACACCTTGATGCCCGACAGCCGCGCCGCCGCCGGGTTGCCGCCGACCGCGTAGATCCACACGCCCAGCACGGTGCGGCGCAGCACGAACCAGGACACCACGATCAAGACAAGGGCGATGATCGCCAGCACCGGGATGCCGAAGCTCGACGTGATCCGCGCCATCGACACCGGCATGGTGAACATGCCTTGCTTCTCGGCCTGGCCGCTGGCCTCGACAAGAACGGCAGCTGCATCGATGGGTTCGCGG
>CAXSEX010000127.1:4250-10513 GCA_964236415.1 uncultured Acetobacteraceae bacterium
ACCGTGGCGTTGCCGATGGCGGCGAACGACAGGTCGGGGTTGAAGATGGTGGTGTCGCTGCCCATCAGCCGCGCCAGGCCCCGCACCGCCGTCAGCGAGCCGAGCGTCACGATGAACGGCGGCAGCCCGCCGAACGCGATCAGGCTGCCGTTGATCAGGCCGAAGAACAGCCCGGTCAGCAGCGCCGCCGGCACGCCGAGCAGGCCCCAGCCCGGCACCAGCGAGACGATCAGCGCCGCCATCGCCGAAGCCGCCAGCATGCTGCCGACCGAAAGGTCGATGCCGCCGGTCAGGATCACGAAGGTCATGCCGGCGCCGAGCACGCAGTTGATCGCCGCCTGCTGCGCGACGATGGACAGGTTCTGCGCGCTCAGGAACCGCCCTTCGCCCAAATAGTGGAAGGCGATGGCCAGGATGATCAGCACCGGCAGCATCCCGATCGCCTGGACGACGCTGCGGATCTGCACCTGCCGCGACGACAGCCCGGCGCCGCCGCTGCCGGCCGTCGTGGTGTCGGTCGTGGTGGTGCCGGGCGCCGGCATCGCGACGGCGGCGGTCTTCTCGTTCACGTCGGCCATCTCGGTTTCCCCTTTTATGCGGCCGCTCCGGCGCCATAGGCCATGATGTTCTCCTGGGTGATCGGCGCGCCGCCGGGTCCGCCGACCTCGCCGGCGATGATGCCCTCCCGCATCACCAGCACGCGGTCGCAGGTGCCGATGATCTCCGGCAGCTCGCTGGAGATGACGATGACGCCGATGCCGCGCTGCGACAGCTCGTCGATGATGCGGTAGATCTCCGACTTCGCGCCGATATCGACGCCGCGGGTCGGCTCGTCCAGGATCAGCACCTTCGGCCCGGTTTCCAGCCAGCGGGACAGCAGCACCTTCTGCTGG
Organism: uncultured Acetobacteraceae bacterium; assembly: GCA_964236415.1. Classification (GTDB taxonomy): domain Bacteria; phylum Pseudomonadota; class Alphaproteobacteria; order Acetobacterales; family Acetobacteraceae; genus CAHJXG01. The sequence continues at coordinate 5,144 of CAXSEX010000127.1, forward strand.
TTGCCGCCCGACAGGCTGCCGACCATGACCGCCGGGCTGGCGGCGCGGACGCGCAGCGCCTTGAACGCCGCCGCCGCGCGCCGCCGCCCAGCCGGAAGGTCGAGGACGCCGCCGCGCTTGGCATCCCGCTCGATCACGCCGAGGTTGATGTTGGTGCCGCAGGACAGGTCCAGGAACAGCCCCAGCCCCTTGCGGTCCTCGGTCAGGTAGGCAATGCCGGCGCCCAGCGCGTCCTCCGGCCCGCGCACCGTCAGCACGCTGCCGTTCAACGCCACCTTGCCCCCGGTCTTGGGGTCGGCGCCGTAGATCAGCCGGGCCAGTTCCGTGCGCCCGGAGCCGACCAGCCCGGCGATGCCCAGCACCTCGCCTTGGTGCAACTGGAGGCTGCACGGCTTCACGCGCCGGCCGCCGTCGGTGATGCCCTGCACTTCCAGGATCACCGGGCCGCGGCCATCCGTCGGCTTCTGGGTTTTGGTGTAGAAGCTCGACAGGTCGCGCCCGACCATCATCTTCACCAGCGACTCCGCGCTCAGATCGTCCCGTGTGAGCGTGCCGACGTAGCCGCCGCCCCGCAGCACGGACACGCGGTCGGCCAGTTCGTATACCTCCGCCATGCGGTGGCTGATGTAGATCAGCGCGATGCCGTCGGCGCGGAGCTGGCGCACCAGCCCGAACAGCCGGTCGGTTTCCCGGGACGACAACGCCGTGGTCGGCTCGTCCAGCACCAGGATCTTCGATTGCGCATGCAGGGCGCGGGCGATCTCGACCAACTGCTGCTCGGCGATGGACAGGCCACCCACCGGCGTGTCGGGGCCGAACGGCGCGCCGAGCCGCTCCAGCACCGGGCGGCAGCCCTCGCGCATCGCGCGGCGGTCGATCCGGCCGCCGCGCGCCGGCTCCGTGCCGAGATAGATATTCTCGGCCACCGTGAGGTTGGGCGCCAGCGCCAGCTCCTGGTAGATGATGGCGATGCCGTGCTGCTTGGCGGCGATGGGGTCGCTGATGGCGACGGGCTTGCCGTCGATCAGCAGTTCGCCGCCGGGGTCGGCCTGGTAGGCGCCCGAGAGGATCTTCATCAGCGTGGACTTGCCCGCGCCGTTCTCCCCCATCAGCGCCAGCACCTCGCCGCCCCAGGCCTTGAGCTGGACGTTGTTGAGCGCCTTCACGCCCGGGAACGTCTTGGAGATGCCGCGCATCTCCAGCCGTGGGGTCCGCTCGTCGGCCATCCTGTCCTCCCGCTCGGTTTTCGCTGCCGATTGCCCCGCCGGTTTGCCGGTCCGAGTCTCCGGTGGATTGAAGCGCCGGATCAGTCCCGCCGCAAGGCGCTGTCCGGCGCCTTGCTCAACTTGAGCGCGATTGCAGGGCGTCCCGGACCGCGCGCAGCCAGATGGCGACGGCCTGGGCGCCCGGGTCGGCATGGCCCAGGGCGCGGTCGCCGAGGTAGGACGACCGCCCCCGCCGCGGCGGCATGGCGGCGGTCCGCTCCGCCCCGGCCTCCGCCGCCGCCACCGCGGCGTCGATGCCCGACGCGGCGAGCGCCGTCGCCGCCGGATCCAGTGCGTCGAGCATGGTGCGGTCGCCCGGCGCTGCGCCACCCAGCGTCCCGATGCCGTCGCACCCGGCGCGCAAGGCCGCGCCCCACGCGCCCGGCTGCTCCCGCAATGCCTCCGCCGCGCGCAGCAGCGCCACGGCGTAGAACGGCCCGGACGACCCGCCGAGCGCCCGGCGCAGCGTGGCGGACAGGGCGCGCAGCGTTTCCGCGGCGTCCGCGGTCGGGTAGGCCGGCAGGTCGCGCTCAACCGCGGCGGCGCCGCGCGCCAGGGTGATGCCGAGGTCGCCGTCGCCCACCGCCTGGTCCATGCGGGTCAGCACCGGCTCCGCGTCCCGCAGCGCGGTGGCGACGGCGTGCAGCACCCGGTCCACCCGCGGGTTCCGCGCCGTGGTCGGCGGCGGCGGCTCGGGTGGCGGGAGCGCCGGGGCGCGGGGGCGATGGAGGCGGGCCGGCGCGCCCGGCCCCGGCCAGGCCGGCGCGCTGGCGGGCGCGTCGAGCCGGGCCAGGCGCCCGGCATCGAGCCGCATGAGCGAAACCGAGCACCCCGCCATCTCCAGCGCGGTGAGGAAGGGACCGCACCAGGCGCGCTCGACCCGGATGCCGAGGGTCTCGCACGCCGCCATGGCCTCGCGCGCCGCGATCAGCATCTCCATGGCGGGCGTGCCGCCCAAGTTGTTCACCAGCAGCGCCGCCTGCTCGCCGCGGCCGATCCTGCGGTCCGCCGCCACGGCCTCGACCAGCGTTCGCACCAGGTCCCGCGCCGGGCCGATGGGCGCGCGGCGCACCCCGGCCTCCCCGTGGATGCCCAGGCCCAGCTCAACCTCGCCTGCGCCCAGCTCGAACCCCGGCACCCCGGCGGCGGGCACGGTGCAAGGGGTGAGCGCCACGCCCATCGTGCCGACCGCGGCGATGGCCGCCTCCGCTTCCCGCGTCACCGCATGGAGGTCCAGCCCGGCCGCCGCGGCGGCGCCCGCGACCTTGTGCACCAGCACCGTGCCGGCGATGCCGCGCCGCCCAGTGCTGTTTCCTGGCCCCCCGCCCGCGCCGAGCGCCGCGTCGTCGTCCACGACCACCATTGCGACGCGCAGTCCCTCCGTGCGGGCGATCTCGGCAGCCAGGCCGAAGTTGAGGCGGTCGCCGGTGTAGTTCTTCACGATCAGCAGCACGCCCGGCGCGCCGGCGACCGCGCGGATCGCCGCCAGCACGGCATCGACGCTGGGCGAGGTGAACACGTCGCCGGCCACCGCGGCGGTCAGCAGGCCCGGGCCGACGTAGCCCGCATGCGCCGGCTCGTGCCCCGCGCCGCCGCCGGAGATCAGCGCGACGCCGTTCCGGTCCCAATCGGCACGGACCGCGACCATCTCGCCTTTCAGCAGGGTGATGCCGGGGCTGAGCGCCGCCAGGCCCTCCAGCATCTCGGGCACCACGGCGCCGGGTTCGTTGATGAGCTTCTTCATGCAGCCTCCCCTTGTGCGTTGCTTGGACGAGCGTTCCGGCACCGCTTCGCTTGACCAGGCGCGAGCTTTGTCTCTACGGTCTCACTTAATAGAGTGCGCAACAAGCACATGCAGGGGGAACGCATGACGATCCGGCCGCCGACCGACCTGGCAGGGGTGAACCGCCGCACGCTGCTGACCGGCACGGCGGCGCTGGCCGCGGCGGCGGGGCTGACCACCCCGCGGCATGTGTTCTCGCAAACCGAGAAGAACCACCCGCTGGCCGGCAAGTCGGTCCGCATGGCGATCCTGGGCATCGCCGGCTGGCTGCCGAGCAAGCTCGGCGTCGATATGTCGCCCGACTTCGCCAAGTATGCCCGCGCGCGCTACGGCTACGACGTGTCGTTCTCCTTTGCCGACGCGCCATTCGGGCAATTGTTCCAGAAGGCCGCGACCTCGCTCGCCACCCGCAGCGCCGAGTACAACATCATCATCTCCGACAGCCAATGGCTGGGGGCGCTGGCGACGCCGAAGTGGATCGTGCCGCTCAACCCCATCATCGCCAAGAATAAGGACCTCGACATCGAGTGGTACGCGCCGGTGGTGCGCGCGGCCTACCAGGCCTTCCCGGACGGCACGGACAACCGCTACGGCTTCCCGCAGGAAGGCGACACCATCGCGCTGTTCATCCGCAAGGACCTGCTGGACGCGCCTGGCGAGGCGGAAGCGTTCAAGGCCCGCTACAACATGGACATGCCCAAGACCTGGGAGGACTTCGAGAAGCTGTCCATCGAGGACTACACCAAGCTCGCCGAGTTCTTCACCCGGCCGGACAAGGGCTACCACGGCGCCGCGATGCAGTACTCGCGCGAGTACGACTTCATCAGTTGCCCGCTGCTGTCCTTCATGCGCAGCCAGGGCGGCGACGTGTGGGACCCCAAGACCGGCCAGGTCCAGGGCGTGATCGACAGCGACGTCAACGCCCGCGCCATGGCCCAGTACAAGGCGATGCTGAAGTATCAGCCGCCGGGCGCCATCAACTACGGCATCGCCGAGATCGTCGATGTGTTCACGCAAGGAAAAGCGTTCTCCGCCTGGCAGTGGGCCGCGGTCGGCAAGGCGATGATCACGCCGGCGATGCAGGGCAAGGTGCTGGTGGTGCCGCCGCCGGGTTTCAAGCAGGCGGACGGGTCGTTGAAGCGGGACTACATCATCGGCGGCCAGCCCTGGGTGCTGAATGCGTTCAACGACGACGCGCACGCCCGGGTGGCGCTGGACTTCATGAAGTGGTGGTACTTGCCGGAGACCCAGATGGAGTTCGCCAAGCGCGGCGGCAATCCCTGCGACAAGGCGACCTTGAGCGCCGAGGGCTTCGACGAGCTGCAGCCGTGGTACCGCACTTATAAGTACATGCTGCCGCGCAGCTCCGACTTCTGGCACGACCCGAAGTACAGCGAGATGCTGGCGGTGCAGCAGGAAGCGTTCACCGCCTACGCCACCGGCCAGATCAACGACCCGGCGCACGCGCTGGCCTACGTCGCGTGCAAGCAGCAGGACATCCTGTTCGACAGCGGCACCGCGTCGAAGCAGCCGTCCGGCGCCTGCGCCGGCATCCGGCTCTAGTTGCCGGGCGAGGCCGCAGCACCCCGGCTGCCCGCGCCGGCCCTCGGGGGCGGCGTCGCGCGGTTCCTCGGGCGGCGCACGGTGCTACCGGGGCTGCTGCTGATCCCGGTGCTGGCGTTCTTCATCGTTTGGAACACCATCCCGACGCTTTGGCTGCTGGGCTTAAGCTTCTACCGCTTCTCGCTCACCTCCGGGCGGCCGCCGATCTACGCGGGGCTGCTGAATTTCCAGAACATCCTGAACGACAGCGGCGTCTGGCTCGACCTCAGCCGCACGCTGCTGTTCGTGGTGAGCGGGGTCGGCATCCAGACGGCACTGGGCATGGCCTTGGGCTTGCTGTTCTGGAACAGCGGGCGCCTGCCGGGCCGCCGGGTCGCGCTGACCATGCTGTTCGCGCCGATGGTGCTGACGCCGGTGGCCAGCGGCACGTTCTGGCGGCTGATCTACGACCCGACCTTCGGCGTGCTGAACGCGATGCTGCGGGGCCTGGGGCTGCCCGGCGCGAACTTCCTGGGCGACGCCAGCACGGCGTTCGCCGCGGTGCTGGTGGTGGATGTCTGGATGTGGACGCCGTTCATGGTGTTGATGACCATGGCCGCCCTCGCCTCCGTGCCGAAGGCGGAGCTGGAAGCGGCGGAGATCGACCAGCTCACCTGGATGCAGCGAATGCGGCTCGTGCTGCTGCACCACGGCAAGTATATCCTGATGCTCGGCATCCTGCTGCGCACCATCACAGTTTCAAGACGATGGACCTGATCT
>CAXSEX010000128.1:0-6411 GCA_964236415.1 uncultured Acetobacteraceae bacterium
ACGGAGGCACGGGCAGAAAGCGATCACAAGGCGAGTTTTTCAACAGTCTCGAGCGTGCCGTGGACATGGAGCGGCAGCACGGGCAAGGGAACGCTGACCGTGAGAAAGCCGGGGAACATGGCGGCGAGCAGCGGCCCGAGGGGCTTGAGGAGGCCCTGGGCCGCCGCGTCAGAGCGGGGCCGCCGGGTGCGGCGGCGCGTCGAAGCCGCCCCAGACCGATTGGTCGTAGTTCACCATCGACCCCGTCATCAGGCCGGATTCCGCGCTGGACAGGAACGCCACCGCGCGCGCGGCCTCCTGCGGGTCCACCAGGCGGCCGAAGGGCTGCTTGGCGGCGGCCTCTGCCAGCCAGTCCGGGTTGCTGCCGTGGAACTCCCGCTGGATGCGGTCCTCGCCCTCGCTCGCCATCCAGCCGATGTTGAGGCCGTTGACGCGGATGCGGTTGCGCAGCAGCGCGTAGGCCGTGTTCTGGGTCAGCGTCGCCAGCGCGCCCTTGGACGCGCAATAGGCCGAGATGAAAGGCTGGCCCGCCATGCCGGAAATGGAGCAAATGTTGACGACCGTGCCCTCCGTCCTTTCCCGGCGCATGACCTCGACCGCGCCCTGCATTAGGAAGAACGGGCCGCGGACGTTGACCGCGAAAATGGTGTCGAACAACTCGGGCGAGGTGTCGAGGATCGTGCCCCGGTCCGTGACCGCCGCCGCGTTGACCAGGGCGTCGATCCGGCCGAACCGGGCGTCGGCCCGGGCGATCACGGTGCGGCAGTCCTCGACCCGGCCGAGATCGGCGGCGACGAACTCCACCTGCGTGCCGGTCGCGTCCTGGATTTCGCGCGCCTTCGCCTCGCCCTTGTCGCGCGAACGGCCGCAGATGACGAGGCCGGACGCGCCGCGGTCGGCGAACAGCCGGGCGATGGCGGCGCCCAAGCCCTGCGTGCCGCCGGTGACGACGGCGACCTTGCCTTCGAACTGCGCCATGGCGCCTTATCCCTCGATACGGTAGCCGGCGGCGGCGAGCGCCGCGGACAGGGCGCGGTGGCCGATCCCCGCGTACTCGGCCGGGGGTGCTTTCGCCGGGTCCTGCTCGGCCTCCACGACGAACCAGCCCTGGTAGCCGGCGTCGGCCAGGCGGCGGCAGACCGCGGCGAAGTCGATGGCCCCGTCGCCCGGGACGGTGAAGGCGCCTTCCAGCACGGCGTCGAGGAAGGATTGCCGCTCCCGGTCCAGCCTCGCGACCACCGGGCCGCGCACGTCCTTCGCGTGCACGTGGACGATGCGCCCGCCGTGGTTGTCGATCACGCGCAGCTCGTCGCCCCCAGCGAAGCGCATGTGCCCGGCGTCGTACAGCAGCCCGACCGCCGCCCCGGTGTGCCGCATCAGCAGGTCCAGGTCGCGCTCGGTCTCGATGGCCGTCGCCATGTGGTGGTGGAAGGCGAGCGGCACGCCGGCCTCGGCGCAGTGCTCGGCGAAGCGGGTGAGGCGGCGGCCATAGGTCTTGATGTCGTCCTCGGACAGCCGGCGTCGCGTGGCGAGCGGGGCGTTTCGCTTGTTCTGCACCGTTCCGGCGGTTTCGCCGTAGGCAAGGCAGGCGGCGCCGAGTTCGCGGAACAACTCAAGCTGCGCCGCGACCCGGTCCTTTTCCTCCGCCAGGTCGTCGGGTGCGTCGAGCACGGTGCCGGAGTACCAGCCGGAGGCGAGATGCAGGCCATACGCCTCCAGCTTGGGGCGCAGCCCGGCCGCGGTTTTCGGGAACTTGCCGCCGGTTTCGACGCCGGAGAACCCGGCGTCCCGGCTGTCCCCCAGGCAGGTCTCCAGCGTCGTTTCCCCGCCAAGCTCGGGCAGGTCGTCGTTGGACCACGCAATCGGCGCGATGCCCAGTTTCGCCTTCATCGTGTCCCCCCCGCGAGCCGTTCAGATGCCGACGCGCTGCTTCGCGCGGCCTTGCCGCTGGGCGTCGTGCGCCGCGGAAACGTCCTCGCGGGCGCTGACCTCCGGCACGCCCACGTCCCACCAGGCGTCGCCCGGCGACCAGGCGAAGGCGTCGGACACGATCGTGATCACCGTCGTGCGGTCCGTCGTCTTGGCCCAATCCAGCGCCTCGCCGAGGTCAGCCAGGCTTTCGGCACGCCGGACCAGCGCGCCCATGGACTCCGCGTGCTTGGCGAAGTCCACCGCGAACGGCTCCTTGACCCGGCAATCGCGGATCAGGTTGTTGAAGGAGGGCACGCCCTTGGCGTTCTGCAACCGGTTGATCACCGCGTAGCCGCCGTTGTCGCAGACGATGAGGATCATCTTGTGCCCGGACAGCACCGACGAATAAACGTCCGAGTTCATCATCAGGTAGGTGCCGTCGCCCACCATCACGATTGGCGTGCGGGCCGGGTCGGCCATCGCGGCGCCCCAGCCGGCGGAAATCTCGTAGCCCATGCAGGAGAAGCCGAACTCGCAATCAAAGGTGCCCGGCGCCTTGACGCGCCAGTTCTTCATGACCTCGCCGGGCAGCCCGCCGGCGGCGGTGATCAGCAGGTCGCGCTCGCCCGCCTTGGCGTTCACGACGCCCACGACCTGCGCGTAGGTCGGCACCGGCGCGTTGGTCGGCTTCTGCAAGCCGTCGAGCAGGGCGTTCCACCCGGCGAACCCGCGCCGCCCCCGGTCCGTCCAGGCCGGGTCGGCCGTCCACTGGCCCAGGGCGGCATCCAGTTCCCCCATTGTTTCCCGCGCGTCGCCGACCACGGCGAGCGCCCGGTGCTTCACCGCGTCCCAGCGCGCCGCGTTGACGGACACGAACCGGGCATCCGCGGCGAAGGCCGTCCAGGACCCCGTGGTGAAATCCTGCAAGCGCGTGCCCACGGCGAGGATCACGTCGGCCTCGGCGGCCAGCTCGTTGGCCGAGGTGGACCCGAGGACGCCGACCGGGCCGACATGGGCGGGGTGGCCGTGCGCGACCGATCCCTTGCCCGCGACGGTCTCGGCCAGCGGGATGCCCCGGCGCTCGGCGAAGCGCGCGACCTCGGTTTCGGCCAGGGAATAGCGCACCCCGCCGCCCGCGATCAGCAGGGGGCGCCTGGCGCCCTTGAGCAGTTTGGTGGCCTCCTCCAGCCGGGCCTTGTCCGGGCGGGGGCGGGGCACGGCGTGGACGGTCGGCTCGAAGAAGGCGGCGGGGTAATCAGCCGCGAGTTCCTGCACGTCTTGGGGCAGGGCGAGGAAGGCCGGGCCGCAATCCGCCGGGTCGAGCATCGCGGCGGTGGCCTGGGGCAGGGAGGAGATCACCTGCTCCGGGTGGGTGATGCGGTCCCAGTAGCGGGTGACGGCCTTGAAGGCGTCGTTGGCCGTGGCGGTGGGATTGTTGAAATGCTCCAGCTGCTGCAGCACCGGGTCGGGCCGGCGGTTGGCGAAGGTGTCGCCGGCGAGCAGCAGAACGGGCAGGCGGTTCGCGTGGGCGACGCCGGCCGCGGTGACCATGTTGAGGGCGCCGGGTCCGATGGAGCTGGCGGCCACCATGATCTGCCGGCGCCGCGTGGCCTTGGCGAAGCCGATGGCGGCGAGCGCCATGGACTGCTCGTTCTGCCCGCGCCAGGTCGGCAGCACGTCCTGGACGGCCTCAAGGGCTTCGGACAGGCAGGTGACGTTGCCGTGGCCGAAAATCGCGAACACCCCGGGAAACAGCGGGACCCGCGCGCCGTCGATGATGGTGAACTGGTTGCAGAGATAGCGGACCACGGCTTGAGCCATGGTGCAGCGGACGTTCATGCAGCCCCTCCCCTCGCGCGGCCTGTGCCGCCGCGCGCCCGGCGTTGAGAACCCCTATTGCATGCGGATTTGCATTGCAACTTGGGTGGTGAACGCTGCCGCGTCGGCGGTTCAAGCCCGCCTCGTCGGGCGTGAGGTCCGGCCGCGGTCCCGCGGGACAAAGCCCCTCAGCCAGCGGGCCGCTCCGCTTTCCTCGCGGGGCTTGGACGGGGCGGCAGTCCTGCCGGCAACCTCCGTGTGCCAAGTGCCCGACGCACAAGGGAACCGGCCGCCGTCCAACTCATTGCCGGTGCAGGTTCTTGGGAGCCGCCGCGCGACGCCCAGCGCGGCGGCGCCTTCCCTCAAGCCGGCATGGGATGGAGGGCGCAGAGCTTGTTGCCCGCGGGATCGCGGAGGTAGGCAAGGTAGAACCTCCCCCCGCCACGGACGCCTGGCGGGTCCTCGCACGCCAAGCCCCCGCTTGCCAGGCCGGCGGCATGCCAGGCATCGACCTGCTCAGGAGAGCCAGCCGAGAAGCCGACCGTGCCGCCGTTCGCGCCCAAGGCTGGCTCACCATCAATCGGCTTGGTGAGGGCGAAAGCACCGGCTGAGGTTCTGTAGAATACCCGTCCCTTGCTGTCGCTTGTTCCGGGCGAAACGCCAAGGGCACCCAAGGTGGCGTCGTAGAACTGCTTCGAGGTTTCGATATCGTTCGCGCCGACCATAACGTGACTGAACATCTGCTCTCTTCCTGGCAATGGGCCGCGGGCGCTCTTCCAAACGGAATCAGAACGCCGTCCCCCACACATGCCTGATCGGGTCGTTCCCGTCATGCTGCTTTCTGGGTCATGCCGCTGTTTTGGGCCGACTGCATGTAGCGCCGGCCCCGCCGCTGCGCGCCAGCATTGTCGGCGTCCTTCTCAGAAGATGGGTTGACGGCCTTGAACCGGTCGAGACCAAGGCAGGGAAGCGCGATGGACGGCGACCCGGGCGCTCGCTTGCGGGCCGGCAGCGGTGGGGCTGCCGGTCTTTTCTGGTTGTTGTCGTAAACTTTCACACGGAGCCGGCGTCTTATGTCGCACGAAGCAGGGGCGATCGATGATGCCGGTTGAGGCGCGTGAGCACGGCGGGCAGTACGAATACGCCGACGGCGACGAGGAAAGGTTCGGCGAACAAAACCCGGAGCGCAGAACAAAGGCTGAAAGTCAGCCAAGCCACCCAAGCCGGGAAGGTAAGACCGACAAACAGAACAGCGACGACGAGAAGAAGAGCGAGGAGGACAAGAAGCAGCAGGAGGACGAGCGCAAGCGCCGCCGCCGGCGTCCCTACGTCATCGCTGGCGCGATCCTGGCCGTCTTGCTGCTCATCGGCGGTGGACTTTGGTACTGGCTGAGCACACGCGGCACGGAAACCACCGACGACGCCTACACCGACGGCACGACGGTCACGATCGCGCCCAAGGTGTCCGGCTACGTCGTGGAGCTGCTGGTCACGGACAACACCCGCCTGCACGCCGGCGACCGCATCCTGCAAATCGACCCGCGCGACTACATCGCCGCACGCGACCAGGCCCAGGCGCAGGTGGAGGTCACCCAGGCGCAGCTCGCGAACGCGCAGGCCAACCTCGACCTGGCCAAGGAAACCTTTCCCGCGCGGCTGCGCCAGGCCGAGGCGCAGCGCGAGCAGGCGCAGGCGCAGCAGCAGAAGGCCATGGCCGACCTCAAGCGCCAGCGCACCGTGGACCCGCGCGGCACCTCGCAGGCGGACATCGACGCCGCGGTCGCCGCTGCGCGGGTGGCGTCCGCGACCACCGGCCAGCAAACGGCCAACGTGGCGATCAACCGGCCCGTGCCGCTCAACGTCAACTTGGCGCAAACCCAGGTGAAGCAGGCGGAAGCGTCGGTGTCGCAGGCCAAGGCGCAGCTGGAACAGGCCCAGCTCAACCTGGGCTACACGGACATGCGCGCGCCGCAGGACGGGTGGGTGACGCACCGCAACGTGTACCTGGGCAGCTACCTGTCCGCCGGGCAGAGCCTGTTTTCCCTGGTGTCGCCGGACGTGTGGGTGACGGCGAACTTCAAGGAAAACCAATTGGACCTCATGCGGCCCGGCCAATCCGTGCGGGTCAGTGTGGACGCCTACCCTCACCTTAAGCTGCAAGGGCACGTGAACAGCGTCCAGATGGGGTCGGGCAGCAAGTTCAGCGCCTTTCCCGCGGAGAACGCGACCGGCAACTTCATCAAGATCGTGCAGCGCGTGCCAGTGAAGATCGTGCTCGACTCCGGCATGGACCCCAACATCCCGCTGCCGCTGGGATTGTCCGTCGTGCCCACCGTGCAGGTGGACAAGTGAGCGGGTCGTCCAGCGGCGAGGAGGGCGGCGACTCCGGCTGGAGGCCGAAGGCCAATCCCTGGGCCATCGCGCTGGTGGTTACGACCGCGGCGTTCATGGAGATCCTGGACACCACCATCGTCAACGTGTCCCTGCCCTACATCTCGGGCAGCCTGGCGGCCAGCAACGACGATGCGACCTGGGCGCTGACCAGCTACCTGGTGGCCAACGCCATCGTGCTGACCTTGTCCGGCTGGCTGGCCGACCGGCTGGGGCGCAAAAGGTATTTCATCATCTCCATCGCGGGCTTCACCGCCTGCTCTTTCCTGTGCGGCATCGCGACCACCCTGC
>CAXSEX010000128.1:6421-8248 GCA_964236415.1 uncultured Acetobacteraceae bacterium
TCGTGTTCCGCGCCCTGCAGGGCTTCTTCGGCGGTGGGCTGCAAACCAACCAGCAAGCCATCATCCTGGACACCTTCCCGCCGGACAAGCGCAGCGCGGCGCTCTCCATCAGCGCGGTCGCGACCGTCGTGGCGCCGGTGCTGGGGCCGACGCTCGGCGGCTGGCTGACCTACAACTACTCCTGGCGCTGGGTGTTCTTCGTCAACATCCCCGTCGGCATCGCGGCCGTGTTCGGCGTCATGAGCCTGGTGGAGGACCCGCCGTGGGAGCAGGACAAGAAGGACCGGCGCACCGACTACATCGGCATCGCCCTGATCGCGCTCGGCCTTGGCTGCCTGCAGGTCATGATGGACCGGGGCGAGGACGATGGCTGGTTCGGCTCCGGCGTCATCGTGACCTTTGCCGTGCTCGCCTACTGCGGGCTGGTCGGGGCGACCTGCTGGCTGCTCACCGCGCGCCGCCCGGTCGTCAACCTGGCGGTCATGGGCGACCGCAACTTCGCGGTCAGCGTGCTGCTGATCTTCTGCATGTTCAGCACGCTTTATTCCTCCGCCGTGATACTGCCGCAGCTCACGCAGCAGCAACTCGGCTACACCTCGACCTGGGCCGGGCTGGTGCTGTCCCCGGGCGGGTTGGTCATCGCCATGCTGATCCCGCTCGTCAGCGCGCTCAGCAACAGGATCCAGACCCGCTTCCTGGTCGCGGCAGGCTTCGCGACGCTCAGCGCCGGGCTGGTTTATTCCTATTTCCTGTCGCCGCAGATCTCCTTCCTGACGCTGGCCGAGATCCGCATCGCGCAGAGCGTGGGCATTGCGATGCTGTTCGTGCCGATCAACGCGGCGGCCTTCCTGACCATCTCCAGGAAGGACACCGGCGACGCCGCGGCGCTGTTCGTCATGTTCCGCAACGTGGCCGGCTCCATCGGCATCTCGCTCGCCACGGCCATGGTGACGGAGCGCACGCAGGTGCGCATGGCGCACCTCGCGTCCAACCTGACGCCCTTCGACCAGGGCTACGTCGATCTGCTCGCGCGCTACAAGGAGCCGCTGGTGCAGCTTGGCGTGGCGCAGGGCCAGCTCAACACGACGGCGAACGGGCTGGTCTATCAGCAGCTCCGCTCCCAGGCGGCCATCCTGGGCTACTCGGACGTGTTCCTGGGATGCGCGCTGTTCGCACTCCTGGGCGTGCCGCTGGCGTTCCTGCTTTCGGGCGGCAAGGGCAAGGGCGGGGCAGCATGATGAGGCGCATCCGGGCTGCCCGCGCGTGCCGGGCCGCGGCCTTGCACGGGGCCGCCGCGCTGGCGCTCACGGCCTGCGCCGTGGGTCCGGACTGGTCGGTGCCGAAGTCGTGGTCCCCGGACACCTGGTTCGCGTCGGGCACGCCGCACCCGGCGGTGCCGAGCGAGCCGGCCGCCGCGCCGATCGACACCGAATGGTGGAAGGGGTTCGGCGACCCCGTCCTGACCGGCCTGGTGCGCCGCGTGGCGGCGCAGAACCTGGACGTGCGCTCGGCTGGGTTCCGGCTCGCGCAAAGCCGGGCGCAGCGGGGTGTCACGGCGGCGAGCCAGTTCTTCCAGGCGAACGGAAACGGCTCCTACACGCGGGAGAAGCAAAGCACGCGGGGCGTCATCGGCCTGGTCGGCGGCAACACGGGCACCGAGGCCGGCAGCACGAACGCTTCCACCGGCGGGCTGGCCGGCGGCACCACCGGCGGCACCGTGTCCGGCGCGCCCGGCAGCACCGCGAACGGCCTCGGCGGGCGGCAATCCGGCATCCCGGCCGGCGGCTTGGGCGGCGGGGGCGGAGGCGGCGCCAGCGCGATCGGCAA
>CAXSEX010000128.1:8287-10512 GCA_964236415.1 uncultured Acetobacteraceae bacterium
GGTGCGCCGTTCCGTCGAGGCTGCAGACGCCCAGCTCGAAGCGTCAACCGAGGACCGTCGCGACACGCTGCTCTCCGTGATGGCGGAGGTGGCGCGCGACTACCTGCAGCTCCGCGGCACGCAGGAGCAGCTCCGCGTGACGCGGGACAACCTGCGCACCGCGCAGGAATCCCTGCAGGTGTCCCGGAGCCGGGCCAGGGCCGGCCTCACCAACGACCTGGATGCGCTGAACGCCGCCGCCCAGGTGGAGGACACCGCCGTCGCCCTTCCGCAGCTTGAGCAGCAGGAAGAGCAGGGCATGAACGCACTTGCCCTTCTGCTCGCAGCACCGCCGGGCGCGCTGCGGGCCGAGCTTGCGCAGCCGCGCCCGATCCCCCCCGTGCCGCCGCGGGTGCCGCTCGGCCTGCCGTCCGAGCTTGCGCGCCGGCGCCCGGACGTGCGCCGGGCCGAGGCGCAGCTGCATTCCGCCATCGCCGACATTGGCGTGGCCGAGGCGGACCTGTTCCCGCGCATCACGCTGGCCGGCAGCCTGAGCCTGCAGTCGCTGCAGTTCAAGGATCTCGGCAACTGGGCGTCGCGCACCTACGCGCTCGGCCCCAGCATCAGCCTGCCCATCTTCCAGGGCGGCAGCCTGCGCGCCACGCTGGACCTGCGCCGCCAGCAGCAGCAGGAAGCCGCGATCACCTACCAGAAGGCGGTGCTGCAAGCGTTCCACGACGTGGACAACGCGCTGATCGCCTACAACGCGGAGCAGCGCCGGCGCGAGGGGCTGCAGCGCGAGGTCAAGGCCGACCGCAGCGCGCTGGAGGTGGCGCGCAGCCGTTACCGGTCGGGCTTGACGGACTTCCTGAACGTGCTCACCGCCGAGCGCAGCCTGCTGTCCGCCGAGCAGTCGCTTGCGACGAACGCCTCCACCATCGGCACCAACCTGGTCCAGCTTTACAAGGCGCTTGGCGGCGGCTGGGAGTCCGAGTACCCCCGCGAGGAGGCGGTTGCCGCCCGCAACGGGCAATCGGGCTAGGGCGACAGGGCATGAGGCGACAGGGCACGCCGGCCGTTCGGCTCAGCGCCGCCCCTCACCAAGCCGTGTAGCCCGCGTCCGCATACACGATGCTGCCCGTCATCAGGCTGGCCGCGTCGGAGGCTAGGAAGTGGACGACCGACGCGATCTCGTGCGGCTGGCCGACCCGGTGCATCGGCGTGTTGGCAAGCCACTGGTCGTACAGCCTGGGGTTGGCCATGCCGAACCGCGTCAGCGGCGTCTCGACATAGGTGGGCGCGACGCAGTTGACCCGCACGTTGCGCCCGGCCCACTCGGCGACGAGCGACCGCGTCAGGTGGTGCACGCCCGCCTTGGACGCATTGTAGGCCGCCTGCTCCTGCGGCCGCACGACGACGGACCCCGCCATCGACCCGATGTTGACGATTGATCCCCGGCCCCCGTCGAGCATGACGCGCCCGAACTCGCGGCAGCACCGGAACACGCCGTTCAGGTTGACGTCCATGTGCCGCAGCCACAGCGCGTCATCCATGTCCTCGGCCTTGACCTCGGACACCACGACCCCGGCGTTGCAGACGAGGATGTCGATCCTGCCATGCCGGCCCAGGATGTCGGCGGCGGCACGGGCGACCGTGGCGGCGTCGGTGACGTCGATCCCGATGCCCTCGGCCGTGCCGCCGGCCGCGGCCACCGCCTGCGCCCCGCTTCCGGCCAGCGCCAGGTCGAGGTCGGCCACGACCACGGAGGCCCCGGCCTCCGCCAGCGCCGCGGCGCAGGCCAGGCCGATGCCGCCACCCCCGCCGGTCACGACGGCGACCCGGCCGTCCAGGCGCAGCTTCTCCAAGTACATGGGCGCGATCCTCAGCAGCCGGCGGCGGTGAGCATCAGCTCAGCACGATGCCGCCGCACACGTTCAGCGATTGCCCGGTCACGAACGCCGAAGCGTCGGAGGCGAGGAAGCAGGCCGGCCCCGCCACGTCCTCCGGCTGGCCCAGCCGGCGCAGCGCGGTGATGCCCACCCACTTGTCGATGTTGGCCTGCTCCGACAGGTTGGTGCGGCCCATCTCGGTGACGATGATGCCGGGGCAGACGCAGTTGGCGGTGATGCCGAACGGCCCGGCCTCCTGGGCCAGGACGCGGGTGAAGCCCATGACGGCAGCCTTGCTGGCCGAGTAGTGCGCCTGCTCCGGCGCGCCATGCCTGCCGCCGATGGAGGCGATGTTGA
>CAXSEX010000129.1:0-10449 GCA_964236415.1 uncultured Acetobacteraceae bacterium
GCCCTGCTGCTGCAAGCGCGGGCCAGCGGCGCCAAGGTGATTGGCCTCGCCTGCACCGGGGCACCGTTCGAGACCTTGGTGAAGCAGGCCGCCGAGTTCGTCATCGCCCGCGGCGGCCAGCGCCTGGCCAGCCTTCTGTGCCTCGTGACCAACGTGCACGCGGTCGGCCTCCCCGATGCGCAGGGCCTCCTGGTGACGGAGCCGTTCTACTGGGACCTCGACCCCGGCACCCGCGCCTTCGCCGCGGCCATCGCCCCGCGCAACCGCGGCATCGCGCCCACCATGGTGCATGCCGGCGTGTTTTCCACGGCACTGCACCTGCTGCGCGCCGTGGCGGCGGGCGTGGACCCCGGCGATGGCCGGGCGACAATCGCCGCCATGAAGCGCCTGCCGGCGGAGGACGCCCTGTTCGGCCGCAGCACCCTGCTCGCCAACGGCAGCGTTTCCCACCCGATGCACCTGTTCCAGGTCAAGGCGCCGGGCGAGTCATCCGGGCCGTGGGACCTTTACCGGCCGCTGCGGACGATCCCGGCGGGGCAGGCATTCCGCAGCGCCGCCGCGTCCGGCTGCGCGATGGGGGGCTGACTAGCCCTTCCCGGAAGCGCGCGCCTGGCCGATGGGCGGCACGTCGCCCGTCATGCCGGCCAGCACCTCCGCGACGTGGCGCACCTGGACGGCGCTGCCTTCCCGCGACAGCCGCCCCGCCATGTTCAGCAGGCAGCCCAAGTCCCCGGCCAGCAGCGTGTCCGCCCCGGTCGCCGCCACGTCCTTGGCCTTTTCCGACACCATCCGGGTCGAGATGTCCGGGTACTTCACGCAGAACGTGCCGCCGAAACCGCAGCACACCTCCGGCTCCACCATTTCCCGCAGTTCCAGCCCGGCGACCCCTGCCAGCAAGGCCCGCGGCTGCGCCTTCAACCCCATCTCCCGCAAGCCGGAGCAACTGTCGTGGTAGGTGACGATGCCGGGGTAGCTGGCCACCATGGCGCCCACGCCCATCACGTCCGTGAGGAACCCGGTCAACTCATGGGTGCGCCCACTCAGCGCCTCCGCCCGGGCGCGCAGGTTGGGATCGTCGTCGAACAAATGCGGCAGGTGGTGCTTGATCATGCCGCCGCACGAACCGGACGGCACCACCACGTAGTCGTAGCCGCTGAATGCGTCCAGCACCCCGCGCCCGATGTCGCGCGCCGTGGCGCGGTCGCCGCTGTTGTAGGCAGGCTGGCCGCAGCAGGTCTGGGCACGGGGCACCTCGACCTGGCACCCCGCCCCCTCCAGCAGCTTGATCGCGGCAAACCCCACCGTGGGCCGGTGCAGGTCCACGAGGCAGGTGACGAACAAGGCGACGCGGGGGCGGGCTTGCAGCATGGGCTTAGCCTATGCCGCCCCGGCGGTTTCCGCCAGGCGGGGAGCAGTGCAAGGCATTCAGTCGGAGATGCGCGCTTCCAGGGCCGCGACACGCTGTGCGAGTTCGTCGTAACGGTTCTGGCTTTGCTGCTCGAAGATGCCCATCCGGCCCATCAGCTCGGATTTCACCATCAGCTCGACATCCGACACGACTTCGCCCAGGCGCCTTTCCACATCGCCCAAGCGCCTCTCCATATCGGCCATGCGCCTTTCAACGCGGCGGGTCTGATCCACGAGGGCCAGCAGAAGAGAACGCATCTCGTTGTTCTCTTTCCGGATCGCGCCCTGCTCATCCAAACTGCGCTGGACGAGTGCTTGCAGCATTTCAAGTGTGACGTCGGCCATCAGATCGGTCTCCTGCCGCAGCATAGGAAGAAAAGACGCCGCGTTCCAGAAGCGCGATGTCCCGGTCAGAATTTGGCGTAAGCCGGAGGAGGTGCCCTGCCCAAAGCAGGATGCGGCGCATGTGCCCGCTTGGCCACCTCGATCACTCGGCGCGTCGGCTCAACTGGCAGCCCATGGTAAATCCCTTCCGCAATCTGCTCCGCGCTGAAGCCGTCATCCGCATTGTCGATCACCGCTTGGGTTGGAACCCGGGTCCCGCGGACCACCCACGCACCTGATAGCCTGCCAGGCACGCGCTCAACGTCGGAACATTGGCTCCAGTCGATCATGGCTGCCTCGGTGACTGACTACCCAGACCGCGCCGCGGCAAGCCGCCAAGCCGGGTCGGACTGGTTCAGCGTGCGCTCAAACGTCCAGATGTCCGTGATCTCCGCCACCGCATCCGCGCCCGCGACCGGCTTGCCGTCGCGGTCCAGGGTTTCCGAAACCTGGTCCGACACGATGCGCAGCGTGATGGCAGCCTGGCTGTCATGGACCGCGGCGTCCTCCACCGTCAGGCTCTCGATGCCGCGGATCTCGCTCCGCTGGGTTTCCCCCGCCGCTTCCCGCGCCGCGATGGCCGATTCGAAGCTGCGGTAGGTGTCGTCGGTCAGCAGCGGGCGCAGCGCCACCCGGTCACCCGCGGCAAAGGCGCCCACGATCAAGCGGAACGCGGCCTCCGCCCCACCCAGGAAACGCTGCGGGTCGAAGCCCCGCTCGGCCGCCCGCATCCGCGCCAGCGCCGCGCCGGCCGGGCTGCCCGGGTCCGGCAACGGGCGCTCGGGCGGCGCGGCGCGGCCGTCGATCACCGGGCCGGGCACTGCCCGGCGGCCCAAGCCCGGCACGGCGGCGGGCGCGGCGTCCGGCTGGGCCGGCCGCTCGAACCCCGTCTTGCGGCCCAGGATGCCGCGCAGGCGCAGCACCAGGAAGGCCGCGATCATGCCGAACAACAGAAGGTCGATTGGAAAGCTGCCGCTGCCCATGGCATGATCCCTTGATACCCGCATCACATGGGGCGGCGGGGCGGCGGGACAATGAAGCCCGCCGGTTGCGGGCCGCCGGCGCGCGCCATAGGTAGGGGCATGATCCTGCTCCGCCACGGCCAAAGCGAGTTCAACCTCCACTTCACGGAAACGCGGCGCGACCCCGGCATCCGCGACCCCCAGCTCACCCCGCTCGGCCACCAGCAGGCGGCTGCGGCGGCGGCGGCGCTGCGGGGGGAGGGCATCACCCGCATCCTGGCCTCGCCCTACACCCGCGCGCTGCAAACCGCGGCGCCCATCGCCCGGGCGCTCGGCGTGCCCGTCGTGGTCAACCCGGTCGTGCGGGAACGCTACGCCTTCACCTGCGACATCGGCAGCCCGCGCTCCGCCCTCGCCGCCGCCTGGCCGGAGCATGACTTCTCCGGGATCGACGACATCTGGTGGCCGCTGGCGGAGGAGCCGGCCGAGCAGGTGATCGGGCGCGCCGGCCTGTTCCGCGCCGAGATGGCGGCGCTGCCCGACTGGTCGCAAACCCTGGTGGTCAGCCATTGGGGGTTCATCCTGTCGCTGACCGGGCGCAGCATGATGAACGGGGATTGGCTGCGCTGCGACCCGACCGCGGCGGCGCCGGCCGAGATCGTCTGGAAGCATTAGCGCCGCGCCGCCCGGCACTCGCGTCCGGGTAGCGCCGCCTCCCCCGCCATGCTACCCGGCGCCAGCACGTTCTCCACACGAGGAATCCGATGTCCGAAACCGCCCCGCCCGCCGCTGAAGGCCAGCCGACCCCGCCGCTCACGGTGAACATCCAGTATGTGAAGGACCTGTCCTTCGAGGTGCCCGGCGCCCCGGAAATCTACACGACCCTGCGCAGCCAGCCCAACGTGAGCATCAACCTCGACGTGCAGGCCCGCCGCATCCAGGAAGGCCATGACGTGTTCGAGGTCGTGCTGCAAATCAAGGCGGAAGCGACGGAGCCGCAGGCCCCCGCCCCGAATGGCCCCGCGAACGGCCAGGCCGCAGATGGCCAGGCAGCGGGGGGCCAGGCAGCGGCCGCCCGCCCGGTGTTCATCGCCGAGCTGGCCTATGCCGGCGTGTTCACCCTGAGCGGCGTGCCGGAGAACACGGTGGAGCCGGTGCTGCTGGTGGAGTGCCCGCGCCTGCTGTTCCCCTACGCCCGCAACATCCTGGCCGACGTGACGCGCGACGGCGGCTTCCCGCCCGTGCTGCTGCAGCCCATCGACTTCGTGTCCTTGTGGCAAAGCCGCCGCGCGCCCGGAGTGACAGTGACCGTTTGACAGGCCCTGGCGGCGACCGCGTGAGCTACGCGGCGCGGGCGCAGGCCGCCCGGGCCTGGTCCAGCGCCGAGCGCAGCGCCGCCTCGTCGTAGGGCTTGCCGAGCCACACGATGCCCTTTCCCTCCGCCCGGACGGCGCCGGAGGCCACCACCACGGGGATGCCGGGCAGGCGCTCGCGCACCTGGTCCACCAGCGCCAGGCCGTCCATGTCCGGCAGGCCGAGGTCGCAAACCACGAGGTCGACGCCCTGGGCCAGCCGCGCCAGCGCCTCGGCGCCGGTCTCGGCTTCCAGCACGTCGTGGCCGAGCTCGGCGAGCATGATGGCCGTGGTCATGCGGACCAGCATCTCGTCCTCCACCAGCAGCACGCGCAGCGCCTTGGGCGCGCGCGGCTTGCGCGCGCCGTCGAGCGCCGTGCGCAGGTGCCGGGCCAGGTCCTCGGTGCGCCAGGGCTTGCTCAGCAGGCTGAGGCCCGGGTCAAGCTCGCCGTTGTGCACGATGGAGTTCTGCGTGTAGCCGGAGGTGAACAGCACCGCGAGGCCCGGCAGCATGCGCTGCGCCCGCTCCGCCAGCCCGCGCGACGACAGCGGCCCCGGCATCACCACGTCGGTGAACAGCACGTCCGGCCGCGCGCCGCCCTCCAGCATACGCAGCGCCGCCTCCGCGTCCGCGGCGGCCAGCACCGCGTAGCCGAGGCTCGCCAGCGCGTCCCTCGCCACTTGCCGCACCCCGGGGTCGTCCTCCACCAGCAGCACCAGCTCGCCCTGCCCGGGTGCGACCACGGCCGGCTCGGGCGACGGCGCCCGCACGGCGGCGGCGGTGCGCGGGATGTAGAGCCGCGCCGTGGTGCCGCGGCCCGGCTCGCTGTAAAGCTGGAAATGCCCGTCGGACTGCTTGGCGAAGCCGAACACCATGGACAAGCCCAGCCCGGTGCCGTGGCCCTCCCCCTTGGTCGTGTAGAACGGCTCGGTGGCGCGGCGAAGCTGCTCCGGCGTCATGCCGCAGCCGGTGTCGGTCACCGCGAACATCACGTACTGGCCCGGCGTCACTTCCGCCGCCCGCGCTGCGTAGTCCTCGTCCAGCGAGGCGTTCGCCACCTCGACCGTCAGGCGGCCCGTCCGTTCCCCGTCCAGCCCGGTCATCGCGTCGCGCGCGTTCACCACGAGGTTCAGCAGCGCGTTCTCCAGCTGGCCGGGGTCGGCGCGCACCGCCCACAGGCCGCCGCCGACCACCAGCTCCATGGCGACGGCCTCGCCCAGCGTGCGGCGCAGCATGTCCTCGATGCCCATCAGGAGGCGGGCCGGGTCGAGCGGCTCGGGCGCCAGCGGCTGGCGGCGGGCAAAGGCGAGCAGGTGCCGGGTCAGCCGGGCGCCGCGGGCGGCACCGGCGCGCGCCGCGTCCAGGCGCGCGTGCAGCCGCCCGTCCCCCCCGTCGCGCTCCGCCAGGTGCTTGGACACCAGTTCCAGGTTCGTGGAGACGACCTGCAGCAGGTTGTTGAAGTCGTGGGCGACCCCGCCGGTCATCTGGCCCAGCACCTCCATCTTCTGCGCCTGCCGGGCCAGGCTTTCGGCCTGCACGCGGCGGGTGATGTCGGCGACCGCGACCATCTGGCCGCCATCGGGCATGGCGGTGCGCCAGATTTCCAGCCGGCGGCCGTCTTGCTGCGCTTCCGCGATGGCCGGCGTGTCGCCGGGGCGGGGGTCGGACAGCAGCGGCGGGTCCAGGCGCTGCGCCGCCGCGAGTTCGGCCAGCAGGACGCCGGGGCGCACGAGGTCGGGCGGCAGGCCGGCCGTCCGGGCGAAGCGGCTGTTGCGGAGCACCAGGCGCTCGTCGGGGCCGAACACCGCGACGCCGTCGCGGACGTGCTCCACCGCGGCTTGGAGCTGCGCGGCCAGCAACTGCTCCCGCCGCCTTGTGTCCAGCAGGCGCGCGCGGCCCAGCAGCAGCGCCAGGACCGCCAGGCCGAGCAGCAGCACCCCCAGCGCCGCCGCCGCCTGCATGCCGAGGCTGGCCAGGCGCTGGCGGGCCAGCGCCGACGCGACCTCCGCCGCGCGTTCGGCCTCGGCCCGGCCCGCGATGCGCTGCACGGTGGCGCGTATGTCGTCCATCAGCGCCTTGCCGTCGTCGGTCAGCACCAGATCGACGGCCTCATGGTCCTTGCCAGCGTGGGCCAGCGCCACAGTCTGCTCCAGCTCGGCCATCTTGCGCGGCACCAGCTCGCGCAGCGGCGCGGCCTCCTCCCGCAGCCAGGGGGTGTCGCGGTCGAGTTCGTCCAGGCGGTCCAGCAGCGAGGCCATCCGGGCGGCGGCGTGCTGGTATGGCTCAAGGTAGTACGCCCTGCCGGTCAGCAGGAAGCCGCGCTGCCCGGTTTCCGCGTCCTGCGCAGTCAGCAGCACTTGCAGCGCGGCGCCGGCCTGCAAGCGCGCCAGCCGGCCACGGTCGGCCGCCGCCTGGATCGACTGCGAAACCTCACGCCCGCACAGCACGGACGCGGCCAGCAGCAGCAGCGTCGCCAGGAGCAGCCCGGCTGCCTTCGGGCGCACCGAGCGCCAGGCGCTGAACGGCTTCAGGCCAGCCACAGCGGCTCCTTCAGCCGGGCCAGGAACGCCGCATGGCGGGCGAGCGCGTCCGGGCCAGGCTGCATCAGCACCGGCGTGCGCGGCCCGGCGGGCTGATAGGCGATGGAAGGCAGCGCGTCGCCGCCGTCGTCGGCCAGCAGCAGCCCGCGCTGCCGCCCGCCGGTCAGTTCGATATACACCTCCGCCAGCAGGCGGCAATCGAGCAGGGCGTTGTGGCTCGTGCGCTCCGACAGGTCGATGCCGAAGCGGCGGCACAGCGCGTCCAGGCTGTTGGGCAGGCCGGGGAAGCGGGCCTTGGCCAAGGCCAGCGTATCCACCATGCGCCCGCGATGGAGGGCGGGGCGGCGCAGCCGGGCCAGCTCCGCATCCAGGAAGCCGAAGTCGAACGGCGCGTTGTGCGCCACCAGCGGGTCGTCGCCCAAAAACGCCAGCAGCTCGTCCGCGACCTCGGCGAAGCGCGGCTTGCCCCGCAGGTCCGCGCGGGTCAGGCCGTGCACCCGGCTCGCGTCCGGGTCGATGTCGCGCTCGGGGTCGACGAAGCGGTGGAAGGAGCGCCCGGTCGGCAGGTCGCGCAGCAGTTCCAGGCAGGCGACCTCGATCACCCGGTCGCCCGTCAGCGGATCGAGGCCCGTGGTTTCCGTGTCGAACAGGACGGATCGGCTCAAGCCTGCATCTCCTGCATCAAAAATTTCAGGCGGCGAAGCGCATGGTGGCGGGACAATCCGGTCGAAATGATGACATGGGCGCGGCGGCGCTTCTCGGCATCGGGCATCTGCCGTCCTATGATGGCGTCGATCTGCGCATCCGTCATCTGCCGCCGCGCCCGAACCCGCGCCCGCTGCACGGCGCGGGGGGCGGAAACCACCAGCACCAGGTCAACCCGGCGCTCGCCCCCGGTTTCCAGCAGCAGCGGGATGTCCAGCACCGCCACCCGCCGCCCGGCCCGGCGCGCGCGGGCCAGGAACGCCCGCTCCGCCGCGCGCACCATCGGGTGCAGGATGCGCTCCAACGTCCGCATGGCGGACGGGTCGGGCACGGCGACCGCGCGCAGCGCCGCGCGGTCCACGGCGCAGTCACGCACTGTGCCCGGAAACGCTTCCCCGATGGCCCGCACCGCCCGCCCGCCGCGGCCTTGCAGCGCGTGCACCGCCGCGTCGGCGTCGAACACTGGGATGCCGGCCCGCCGGAACGCCGCGGCGACCGTGGACTTGCCCATGCCGATGCCGCCGGTCAGGCCGATGATCCTCATGCCTCCGCAGGTTACAGGTCGGACGCGATCAGTTCAAAGGTGTCCTGGTCCACGGCCGGCGTCGCGCCGAACCACGACGCGAAGCCCGCGACGGCCTGGTGCAGCAGCATGCCGAGGCCGCCCACCGTGCGCAGCCCGCGCGCCGCGGCCTCGGCCAGCAGCGGCGTGACGAGCGGCGCGTACACGATGTCCGACACCACCAGGCCGGGCGGCGCGCCGTCCAGCGGCATGTGCAGGGTGTCCTGCCCCGTCATCCCCAGCACCGTCGTGTTGACCAGGAGCGCCGTCTCGCCAAGCGCCGCCCCCCGCTCCGCCCAAGGCCGCACTTGCAGGCCCGGCAGCGCCGCCGCCAGCGCCGCCGCGCGCCCTGCCGACCGGTTGGCGACGGCCACCGGCACGCCCAAGTCGAGCAGCGCCGCCGCGATGGCCCGCGCGGCGCCGCCGGCGCCCAGCAGCAGCGCCGGGCCGGCGGCGGGATCGACGCCGTGCGCCCGCAGGTTCTCGATGAACCCCACGCCGTCCGTGTTGGTGCCCACAACGCCGTCCGGCCCGAACATCAGCGTGTTCACCGCCCCCGCCCGCTGCCCGGCCGGCAGCACCCGGTCGCACAGCGCCAGCACCGCCTCCTTGTGCGGCACGGTCACGTTCGCCCCGGCGAATCCGGCCGCCCGCAGCCCGCGCACCGCCGCCGCGAGGTCCGCAGGCGCCACCGGCAGCGGCACGTAGGCGCCGTCGATCCCGTGCCGCGCCAGCCAATGGTTGTGCAGGCGCGGCGACCGGGAATGCGACACCGGCCACCCGATCACCCCCGCCAGCCGCGTGTGTCCCGTGAGAAGCTGCATGAACCCAACCAAACACGCCGGCGGCGGGACGGGCAAGGGGAGCCGATTGCGTTCCCCCGATTGCGCCAGGGCCGCCGCGGGTGGACACTGCCGCGCGAACCCCGCGCAAACCAAGGGGTTTCGCTACGGAGCCGGCCCATGATCCCAGCCGCAAACGCCTCCGGCGTTTCGGCGACCTCGCCATCATCACAGCACGGCCCGGCCAGCGGAGCGCCGTGCTGGAGCAGTTCCGCGCCAACGTCCCCGCCGTGCTGGCCGAGCCGGGCTGCATCGAGTACGCGCCGGCCATCGACGCGGAGGGCGGCCCGTCCTTCATGGCGCCGCTCGGGCCGGACAGCTTCGCCGTGATCGAGAAGTGGCAGGACGCGGCGGCGCTTGCGGCGCACGCGGCGGCGCCGCACATGCTGGCCTACGGGGCGCGGGTGAAGCCCATGCTGGCCAGCCGGGTGATTCACGTTCTCTCGCCGGCTTAGCGGGGGCGCAACGGAGCTTCGACGGATCGGCCGGTTGCCATCACATCGAGTTGATTGTTACGCAAAGCTGGCATTTGGCCGTTCGGCATGAGGTATGACGCAATTGGCCCGCCATCGGCCATGCCATCTGCTGGAGGACTCTCGAATGCCTGACGAAACCGCTGCTGGCCAGAGCCACGTCGAGCGACGGTCGCTCATCGGCCAGTTCGGCGCCGCCGCCGTCACCGTGCTGGCGGCCGGCGCCGCCGCGACGGGCGCCGCCGTGGTGAACAGCGCCCCCGCCGCGGCGCAGACCTACACCGACGCCGACATCCTGAACTTCGCGCTCAACCTCGAATACCTGGAGGGCCAGTACTACATCCACGGCTTCCTGGGCCGCGGCCTGGACGCCACGGACGTGAGCGACCCCAACGGCGTGGGCAACGCGGGCTTCGTGCTCGGCGGCTCGCTGGTGCCGTTCCAGACCCCGCTGGTCGCCGGCGCCATCGAGCGGATCACGGTGGACGAGGTCGATCACATCCGCTTCATCCGCCGGGTGCTGGGCAACCAGGCGGTCGCGCAGCCGAACATCGACCTGCTGAACAGCTTCAACGCGGTGGCAGTCGCCGCCGGCCTGATCCCGGCGGGCACGCAGTTCAACCCCTTCCTGAACGAGACGAACTTCCTGCTCGGCGCGCTGTCGCTCACCGACGTGGGCGTCACCGCCTATGCAGGTGCTGCCCGGCTGCTGCAAAGCAAGGACAACCTGGACGCCGCCGCCAGCATCCTCGCGGCGGAGGCCTACCACGCCGGCTCGCTCCGCACCCTGCTGTGCTCGTTTGGGCAGCAGAACGTGTTCAATGCCATCTCGGCCGTCCGCGCCAAGCTCGGCAACGGCAAGGAGCAGGGCCTGTCGATCCCCAACTTTCCCGACAACATCGCGCCCGTGGACAGCGACGGGCTGGTGTACCGCCGCACGGCGGGCGAGGTGCTCGGCATCGTCTACAACGGCATACCCTCCGGCGGCGGCTTCTTCCCGGACCGGGCGAACGGCACGATCCGCTGAGGACGGCCATGGGCGCGGGCCGCGCGGCGCGCCCCATCTTTCCGGAGGCTCCCTTGCCCGCAGCGCCACGGCTCCGGCCAGCCATCCTGATCCTCGCCGGGAGCCTCGCGTGCTTCGGGCCGCCCGCCCGGGCTGCCGAGCCGCCCCGGCCCGTGTGCGGGCGCAACGAGGTGCTGGACGTGGTGGCCGACGA
>CAXSEX010000130.1:0-329 GCA_964236415.1 uncultured Acetobacteraceae bacterium
ACCCCGGCGGGGTTTGGGGCAGAGCCCCATGCTTTCTACTCAACCGCGGGTGCCAGCATGACCCTACAACCTTCGGCGATCGCCGCGGCATCCGAGCAGGCACGCATCCTCGCGCATGCGTTGCCGTTCCTGCGGCGTTATGCCGGCGCCACCGTGGTGGTGAAATACGGCGGCCACGCGATGGGCGAGGAGTCGCTGGCCGAGGGCTTTGGCGCCGACATCGCGCTGCTCAAGCTGGTCGGCATCAATCCGGTGGTGGTGCACGGCGGCGGACCGCAGATCAACAACATGCTGCAGCGGCTGGCGATCCAGTCGACCTTCGTCGATGG
>CAXSEX010000130.1:339-2432 GCA_964236415.1 uncultured Acetobacteraceae bacterium
CTTGCGGGTGACCGATGCGGCGATGGTCGAGGTCGTGGAGATGGTTTTGGCCGGCTCGGTCAACAAGCATGTCGCCGCCCTGATCAACCGCGCCGGCGCGCTGGCGGTCGGCATCTGCGGCAAGGATGGCGGGCTGATCCGGGCCAGGAAGCTCCGTCGCACGGTAAAGGATCCGGGCAGCCATATCGAGCGCGCGCTGGATCTCGGCTTCGTCGGCGAGCCCGAGCATATCGATGTCCGGGTGATCCACGCGCTGACCGGCGCCGGGCTGATCCCGGTGATCGCGCCGGTCGGCATGGGCGAGGACGGGCAGACCTACAACATCAACGCCGACACGGTGGCCGGCGCCGTGGCTGGCGCGTTGGGCGCGAAGCGGCTGCTGATGCTGACGGACGTGGCGGGCGTGCTGGACGCCGACCGCCAGTTGATCCCGGACATGACGGTGGCCGAGGTCGAGGCAGGCGTCGCGAGCGGCATGATCTCGGGCGGGATGATCCCCAAGGTCGAGAACTGCGTGGAGGCCGTCCGCAAGGGCGTGCGCGGCGCGGTGATCCTGGATGGCCGCATGGCGCATGCCTGCCTGCTGGAACTTTTTACCGAAGGCGGCATCGGCACCCTGATCAGGGCGTAACAGCCGAATGCCGGCCCGCGCTTGACAACCCTGGCGCGGGGCATTGCTGTGCCGCCTGCTATGAAGGATGCCCGCACGCCATGTCCAATCCCGGGGACGCCGACACGACGCCAATCGGCTCGATCCAGCAATTGGCGGATTACATCGCCGCCGGATGCAAGCCGCAGTCGGAGTATCGCATCGGCACGGAGCATGAGAAGTTCGGCTTCCAGGCATCGAGCTTCCGCCCTCCGCCGTATGAGCCTGACGGCATCCGCGCGGTGCTGCAGGGCCTGGCTGCGGCCGACCCGGAGGGGTGGCAGCTCATCCTGGAGCATGGCGCCCCGATTGGCCTGAAGGGGCAGGGGGTCCACGAAACCGCCTCCGTCTCGTTGGAGCCGGCCGGGCAGTTCGAGCTGTCCGGCGGCGTGCTGCACGACCTGCACGGAACACGGGACGAGCTTGCGGCCCATATCGAGGCGGTGCGCGCCGCCGCGGCCCCGCTCGGCATCGGCTTCGCCCCTTTGGGACATCATCCGACGCTTGGCCGGGCCGACATGCCGTGGATGCCGAAGGGCCGCTACGCCATCATGCGGCGCTATATGCCGTTGGTCGGGCAGCTTGGCCTCGATATGATGCAGCGGACCTGCACCGTGCAGGTGAACTTGGATTATTCTTCCGAGGCCGACATGGCCCGCAAGCTGCGCGTGTCGCTGGCGCTACAGCCGGTGGCCACCGCGTTGTTCGCCAACTCGCCCTTCGTGGACGGCAAGCCGAGCGGTTTCCTGTCGAGCCGCGCCCGGGTCTGGACGGACACGGACGCCGACCGGTCCGGCATGCCGGCCGTCATGTTCGAGGAAGGTTTCGGGTTTGAGCGCTATGTCGAGTGGCTGCTCGACGTGCCCATGTACTTCATCGAGCGCCAGGGCGCCTACAAGGACGTGGCAGGGGAGTCGTTCCGCGAGTACATGGCCGGGCGCCGGCCCCGTATCGGCAACGGCCGCGCCACGATTGGTGATTTCGCCGACCACATGACCACGGCCTTCACCGATGTCCGGGTCAAGCGCTTCCTGGAAATGCGGGGCGCCGACGCGGGCCGGCCAGACATGATGGTGGCGCAAAGCGCCCTGTGGGTGGGTCTCCTGTATGACGACGCGGCGTTGGCGGCGGCCGACGCGCTGGTCCGCAAGCATCCTTGGGCAGCGTATCAGGCGCTTCGGGCCGCAGTGCCCCGGCTCGCCCTCGACGCGCCCTGGGCCGACGGGACGGCGCGGGACCTGGCGCGGGACGTGGTGGCCATCGCGCGGGACGGCCTGCGCGCCCGCGCCCGGCGCGACGCTGCCGGCGAGGACGAGGCAGTGCCAGAGGTCGTGGTGCCCGAACCGCCGGTCCCCGCAGCGCCCGTGCCGCCGCCCGTGCCGCCGGTCGCATCGCCGCCGCAGGCGCAGAGCGGCAGCCCGAGCGTGAAGCCAATCACCGCAAA
>CAXSEX010000130.1:2442-10440 GCA_964236415.1 uncultured Acetobacteraceae bacterium
GCGGGACGGCCTGCGCGCCCGCGCCCGGCGCGACGCTGCCGGCGAGGACGAGGCGGCCTTTCTCGACCCGTTGGAACCGATGCTGGACGGTGGGCCGACCCAGGCCGAACATTGGCTTTCACGCTACCACGGAGCATGGAACGGTCATGCGGAGCGCATCT
This sequence comes from uncultured Acetobacteraceae bacterium, assembly GCA_964236415.1. GTDB lineage: Bacteria > Pseudomonadota > Alphaproteobacteria > Acetobacterales > Acetobacteraceae > CAHJXG01. Next base: position 2,604 of record CAXSEX010000130.1, read on the forward strand.
TCTCCGAGGCTGCGCTTTACGAGGTAGGAAACTGGTCGGGTCCGCCCGAAAACGATACGAAATCGTGAGAAAGAATGTCGCTCCCGGTACATTCACCTTGTAATCGCGCGTGAGATAAGCGGTAATGCGGGGATGATCCTCAGCCAGTCCCGTGCTGCTACGCGCGCCGCCGCCGATGCCGCTGACCCGGTGGCCGTGCGCCTTTGCCTGATCGGCCAGATGGAAGCGTCCATCCCGAACGGCGAAAGCATCTTGCCGCCGGGCCGCAAGACCCGGGCCTTGCTCGCCATCATCGCGCTGTCCTCGCCGCGCCCGGTGCTTCGTTCGCGACTGGCCGAACTGCTTTGGAGCCGGCGGCCGGAAGAGCAGGCCCGCGCCTCCCTGCGCCAAGAGATCCACCGCCTGCTGGAAGTCCTTGCTCCGGCCGGCAAGGAGGTGTTGGCGATCAACCGCGACAGCCTCGCGCTGCGGCCCGGCGTCGTCTGGGTCGATGTCGAGGAGGTGATCCGCGCCACCACGACGCACCCGGCGTCGCTTGCCTTGCTCGACGGCGAGCTGCTTGAAGAGCTGGACGGCGTCGATCCCGCGTTCGACGGCTGGCTGCAGACTGAGCGTGAGCGCCTACGGGACCGTGCCCGCTCGGTCGGCGAAACGCTGCTGACGGAGCAGGGGTCGCCCGAGGCGCTGATCGTCGTCGCCCAGCAACTGCTGTCCATCGACCGCGCGCATGAGGGCGCCTGGCGGGCGCTGATGCGAGCCCACGCCGAGCGCGGCGAGCGGGGCATGGCGATCCAATCCTACGACCGGTGCCGGGCGGTGTTGGCTGACATGCTGGACGCGACGCCATCCGCCGAAACCCAGGCGCTGCTGGCGGACATACGCACGGGCCGCACGGCACGGCCGGCAGCGCCCGCCCCGTCGCCGTCTGCGGAACCGCGGGCTGAGCCTCGCACCGCCTTTCCCCGCACGGGTGCCAAGCTCGGCGTGTTGCCGCTCACCCTCGTGGGCACGGACGAGACCGAGACGCACCTCGCTTTGGGTCTTGCCGAGGAAATCACCGCGGCGATGCAGAAGGTCCGCTGGATCGTCCTGGTCGCGAGCGGGTCGCTCGCGCAATTCGTCCAGCAAAGCCGCGACGACGCAGGGCTGCGCCGGACATTCGGGCTTGATTTCGTTTTGGACGGCTTGGTTCAGCGGGTCGGGCGACGGCTTCGCATCACCTTGCGGCTCGTCGATTTGCGCGATGGCAGCCAGGTCGTCTGGGCCAGGCGCTTCGACCGGCAGACCAGCGACCTTTTGGCCTTGCAGGACGAGGTGGCGGCCGAGGTCACCGCACAGATCGACCCGGAGATCCTGGCAATCGAATGCCGCCGCGCCGCGCAGCGGCCGGTTTCGGACGCAGCAGCCTACGACCTGCTGCTCCGTGCGCTCCCCGGCTTGAGCCGGCTGGAGCGCGAGCATTTCATGCAGTCCGGCCAGTGGCTGCGCCAGGCAATCGCGCTCGAACCCGACTTCGCGGCCCCTTATGCCTGGTATGCCTGCTGGCTCAGTTTCCTGGTAAGCCAGGGCTGGGCAAAAGACCGTGATGCGGCGGTGAATGACGCAGCGCACCACGCGGAGCGGGCCGTCACGCTCGACCCGCAGGATGCCAAAGGGCTGGCGATTGCAGGCCACATCCGCGCCTCTCTCCAGCGCCGCTTCCGGGAGGGCCTCGCCCTGCACGAACGCGCCTTGGCGCTCAATCCAAACTTGGCCATGGCCTGGGCGCTGTCAGGTCTTGCCCACCTTTATCTCGGCGATTGGGAGGAAGGCGACCGTCGCTTGCTGCGCTACAAGCAGCTTGCGCCAACCGATCCTCATGCATTTCATTACGATATTGGGTTCAGCCTGGTCGCGTTGGCAAAGCGGGACTACGAAGGGGCCGTTGTTGCCGCGCGCGGCGTCAGCGAGATGAATCCGGCATTCTCCGGTGCGTGCGAACCCTATTTGGTCGCGCTCGGCTTTCTCGGACAAATACAGGAGGCGGTGGTGGTCCGCCGCCGCTTGCTCGCCATTGATCCCGGCTTCAATGTTGAAGGCTACCTTCGGGAAAGTCCCTATGAGCGGGTTGAGGACCGGGAGCACGTTGCACGCGGGCTAAAGCTGGCAGGGGTGGCGGAAAGGGCCGTGACCGAGGGAACGACCTAATGCCGGGCTGATGCGGAGCGGAGCGGCGGAGCCGGCGTGTTCAACCCCGCAAGGATTGCCGTTGCCAAAGCTTGCGCGACGCAACGGTAGCCAAGGTCGTTGTGGTGGACCCCATCGTCCGAAATGAACTCTCCGTAGGGATGGCCGGAAAGCTGCCACTGGTCCATCAACGCGCCGCGGTCAAACAGGCCCGTACCCGTTTGCGCCGCGAGGTCCACCAAAACCTGGTCGATTTGCTGATGCAGCGGCGAAGCGAGGATCAGCGGCGCACGTTGGTTATCCATGAGTACGACATCGATCCCATGGCCCCTCAGCCTGTGCACGCCGTCCGCGACGAGGCGCTTGAATTCTCCGGGATCCCGGTTCTTCAACACCCCGTTTGCGCCGACCTGCCAAATCACCAGGCTGGGACGCACCTCCAGCACATCCGCCTCGATCCGCGGCAGCATCTCGGCGGCGTCCTGGCCGCCGACGCCGCGATTGATTACCGCGACGTGGGCCATGGGGAGGGCGGCTGACAGTGCCGCCTGCAACACCGCCGGGTAGCTTTGCCCGATGCTGCTGGAATGCCAGCCCTGCGTCGATGATGAGCCAAATGCAACGATGGTCAATTCCGAATTGCGATCCAGAGCCTCCTTGACCCGGGGCAATGCCAGCGGGGCAACGTGCGCTGCGGGGCAGGTATCGGAATGGTCGTCTGCCTTTGCCGGCAGCGTGACGGCCAGCGCAAGCGCACAGGCCAATGGAAGCCGCGACAAGAAACCCAACATACCTCGATTCCTACGTCGCCGTTCCGCCAACGGTCAAGCTTGAAAGCTTCAGCGTCGGCTGGCCGACGCCCACCGGCACGCCCTGCCCATTCTTGCCGCAGGTGCCGATGCCGAGATCAAGGCCGGGATCGTTGCCCACCATATCGACCTTCAGCAGCGCGTCCGGCCCGTTGCCGATCAGCGTGGCGCCCTTCACCGGGCTGGTGATGCGCCCGTCCTCAATCAGGTAAGCCTCGCTGGCTGAGAACACGAATTTGCCCGACGTGATATCGACCGAGCCGCCGCCGAAGTTCACCGCATAGAGGCCGCGCGGCACGGACCGGATGATCTCCTCCGGCTCCGATGGGCCGCCGAGCATGACGGTGTTGGTCATCCGCGGCATCGGCGCATGGGCGAAGCTTTGCCGGCGGCCATTGCCCGTCGCCGGCACGCCCATCAGCCGGGCGTTCAGCCGGTCCTGGATGAACGCGGTCAGCACGCCGTCCTCGATCATGACGGTGCGCCCGGATGGCGTGCCCTCGTCGTCCACCGTGAGGCTCCCCCGCCGGTCCGGCAGGGTGCCGTCGTCCACGACGGTGACCCCGGGGCTGGCGATGCGCTGCCCAAGCAGCCCGGCGAACGCCGAAGTCTTCTTGCGGTTGAAGTCCCCCTCCAGCCCATGCCCGATGGCCTCATGCAGCAGGATGCCGGGCCAGCCGGGGCCGAGCACCACGGGCATCTCCCCGGCCGGCGCCGGTCGGCTGTCCAGGTTGACCAGAGCCTGGCGCAGCGCCTCGTCCACCGCGCCGCGCCAGAAGGCACCGTCCAGCAGGCGCCCATAGCCATGGCGTCCCCCGGCGCCGAAGGTGCCGCTCTCCCGCCGCCCGTCCTGCTCCACCACGACCGACACGTTGAGCCGCACCAGCGGGCGCAAGTCGGCCGCCCGCGTGCCGTCTGCGCGCAGCACCTGGACCGCCTGCCATTCCCCGAACAGCGACGCCATGACCTGCTTCACCCGCGGGTCCCGGCCGCGCGCATAGGCGTCGATCTCGCTGAGCGTCGCCGTGCGGTCCGGGAACTCGGTTTCAGTCAGCGGGTTGGCATCGGAATAGAGCCGGGCATTGCTGGACCGTGGGGCGGCGGCGGCAGTGCCGGACCGGCCGGAGCGCACGGCCGAAATCGTCGCGGCGGCCCGGCCCAGCGCCTCTGCCGAAAGCTCCCCGGCATGGGCATACCCGGCCTCCTCCCCCAGCAGCGCGCGCAGCCCGAAGCCGAGCTGCGTGTCGAACCCGGCGCTGCGGATGCGGCCGTCGTCCAGGCTTAGCTGCTCGCTTTCCCGGTATTCCATGAACAACTCGCCGTCGTCCATGCCAGCCAAGGCGCCCTTGACGATGCGCTCAGCCGCGGAGCGGTCGAGGACCGTGCCGGGGCGGTCGAAGAACAAGGAGTCCGTCGCGGCGACGGGGCTGGGAGCGGGCTGGGTCATCAAGCATCCTCAAACACACGCAGTGGGCAGTGAACGCGGCGCGAGCGCTCCGGCTCATTGATACGGGGCAAACATCCCGGCATTGGCAATGGGCGCCGCAGCTTGGCTGCGCCCGGCGTGCATCGCTGCGAGTGCCGCGGTCAGCACAAGCACCGCCATGGCCTGGTGCGCCGTGCCCAAGGCGACCGGCACGACCCAGAGCAGCGTCGTTACCCCCAGAGCATATTGGCCCAGCACCGCCAGGCCCAGCGTGAGCAGGGCTGTCCGCAGCCGTCCCGCGGCACCGCCACGCAGCCCGACAATCAGGGTCGCGGATGCCAGGAGCGCCGTGGCTGTTGCCAACAGCCGGTGGTCGAACTGCACGGCCGCGACATTTTCCGTCAAGTTGCGCACGAACGGCTGCAACTGCGCGAAGCCTGCCGGGACCAGCGAGCCATCCATCAACGGAAAGGAGTTGTAGGTCAGGCCCGCGTGCAGGCCGGCCACGAAGCCTCCGGCCACAATGGTCAAGGCGACGGCGCAGCAGGTCCCGGCAATCAAGGGCTGCAAGCCATGGACACGGGGGGAGGTAGGGGCCGGGGCCGCCCCCTCCTGCCACAGCGTCAGCGCCGTCCAGAAGATCGCGGCATACAGCGTGAGTGCCATGACGAGATGAACCACCAGCCGGTATGGCGAAACGGCCGTGCTGTCCGCCGCGAAGCCGCTGGCCACCATGAACCAGCCGATGGCTCCCTGCAAACCGCCCAGCAGGAACAGAAGGCCCAATCGCCACGCCAGACGCCGGCTGACTGCCCCACGCAGCGCGAACCAAACCAAAGGCCCCAAAAAAGCCAAGCCGATCAGCCGGCCCCACAGGCGATGCGTCCACTCAAGCCAGAAGATCTGCTTGAAGCCCGCAAGCCCGAACCCCTGGTTCACCAGAGCATACTGCGGGATCTGCTGATACAGCCGGTAAAGCCGCTGCCACTCCGCATCCGACAAGGGGGGCAGGGCGCCCATGAGGGGCTTCCATTCCATGATCGAGAGGCCCGATCCCGTCAGGCGCGTGGCGCCGCCCAGCGACACCATGACCAGCAGCATGGCGCACATCCCGAACAGCCAGGCCGAGACGGCCCGGGCATGGTGGCGCCGCGTGGCGCTCGGCAGGGCGATGGAGGACGTGACGTCGAGCGGCATTCCTGAACTCTAGCCTCCAAACCATGATCAAATTATGAAGTCACGCCACCCGTCCGGCAAATTGCCTGGCGGCCTCAATCAAGCTGGCTTGAACCCCGCCATGGCGGCGCCTTTGTGGAGATGGAGTGTCAGCCAGCGTTCGGCAACGCATTGTCGCACTGTCCTCGGTGGCCGGCCGTCCTGCCGTCCTGCTGCTCGGCTTGGTGTCGGCCGGGCTGGCGTTGCGGCACGTGGGACTGGAAGCCGGGATCGCGGCGGCGGGGCAGCGCGGTCCGTTGGCGTTTGTGGGCCTCGCCGCCGCCGCGTGCGCCGTGGGCATCCCGCGGCAGGTGGTCGCCTATTCCGGCGGCTTGGCCTTCGGCTTCTGGCCGGGCGCGACGCTTGCGCTGCTCGCGGAGATCCTGGGGTGCATAGGGAACTTCTACTGGGCACGTTGGGCGGCACGGGCATGGACAGCCCGTTGGCTGGCGCGTGGCGGCGGGCGGATCGAGCGGCTGGGCCGTTTCCTCAGCGCCAATGCTTTTGCTACAACCCTGACGTTGCGCCTGCTGCCGGTCGGCAGCAACCTGCTGCTCAACCTGCTGGCCGGCGTGTCGGGCGTCGCGGCTGGGCCGTTCCTGGCAGCCTCGGCGCTGGGATACGTGCCGCAAACTGCTGTGTTCGCCCTGCTGGGCGGCGGCGTGCGAGTGTCGCAGGGCGCGCAGGTCGCGGTCGCCGCCATGCTCTTGGTGCTTTCGGTCGCGCTCGGGCTGGCGCTGGCACGCCGACGATCCGTGCCCTAAGCAGGCATTGAGGACGCATCATTTTTCCTGCTGCGCGTGGGTACGCTCCGCAGAATGATGCTTAGCGAGCCGGCGCGGTCGGCTCAGTGCAAGTGGCATATGTGGGAAGCGTGCCGCACCGACGCCGGGCGAATCGGCCCGCCGGTGGCAACGCGGATGGAATGGAGGGGGCCGTCCAGCTCGCGCTGCCAGAACTCCAGGAAGCGGCGCAGGGCGGGAAAACGCGGAGCGAGGTCGAGGTCCTGCCAGACAAACGTTTGCAGCAGGCCAGGGTGGTCCGGGAGGAAATAGAGGATCTCAGCGGTGGTAAGCCGGTAGTCTTTGAGCTGTTGTCCCAAGGTCATGCAGGATTCCTAGCTTCAGAGCCATGGAGGAGCGGCGCAACGGGTTGCCGATCCGGGCCGCAACGCAAGCGTTTCAGAATGCCAAGCAGTGTGAAAGAAAAAAGAAAGCGTCGTCAGCAGTTTAGCACTCGTCATGTCGGAATGCTGCTTCGTCCTTGACTTCGCCCGACGCAGCTTCTAGATCGCTGGCACTCTCAGCTTGAGAGTGCTAACGCCCAACCTGGGCTTTCCACAAGGAGGCGATCCCACATGAAATTCCGTCCGCTGCACGACCGGATCGTGGTCCGGCGCATCACCGCCGAAGAGAAGTCTGCCGGCGGCATCATCATCCCCGACACGGCGAAGGAAAAGCCGATGGAGGGCGAGGTGATTGCAGCCGGCCCCGGCGCACGCAACGAGCAGGGCGCCATCGTGGCATTGGACGTCAAGGCCGGCGACCGCGTGCTGTTCGGCAAGTGGTCCGGCACCGAAGTGAAGCTGGATGGCGAGGAACTCCTGATCATGAAGGAGAGCGACATCATGGGCATCATCGAGGCGCCCATGGCCTCCGCCAAGGCCGCCTGAGCCGTCCCCACGCAAGACTCAATGGATTGAGGAATATACAACATGGCTGCTAAAGACGTACGGTTCGGCGGCGACGCCCGCCAGCGCATGCTGCGCGGCGTGGACATCCTCGCCGACGCGGTCAAGGTCACACTGGGCCCCAAGGGCCGCAACGTGGTCATCGACAAGAGCTTCGGCGCTCCCCGCATCACCAAGGACGGCGTCACCGTCGCCAAGGAGATCGAGCTCGCCGACAAGTTCGAGAACATGGGCGCGCAGATGCTGCGCGAGGTCGCGACCAAGACCAACGACATCGCCGGCGACGGCACCACCACCGCGACCGTGCTGGCTCAGGCCATCGTGCGCGAGGGTGCCAAGGGCGTGGCTGCTGGGCTGAACCCGATGGACCTGAAGCGCGGCGTCGACGCTGCCGTGGCCGCCATCGTGTCCGAACTGAAGGACCGCACCCGCAAGATCACTACCGAGGCTGAGACGGCCCAGGTCGGCACCATCTCCGCCAACGGCGAGGCCGAGATCGGCCGCATGATCTCGGAAGCGATGCAGAAGGTC
>CAXSEX010000131.1:0-10415 GCA_964236415.1 uncultured Acetobacteraceae bacterium
GCCCACCGACCCGGCCATCGAGGCGTTGCGCCAGCAATGGTTCGACGCGCCCGGCACCGAGGCGGCCCAGGCCGTGTGCCAACAGATGCAGGAGGCGGCGTTCGCCAGCCTGCCCTATGTCCCGCTCGGCCAGTGGTCCGGCCCGGCGGCCTACCGCGACACTGTCGCCGGGCTGCTGCGCTCGCCGTTCATGCTGTTCTGGAACGCACGCAAGGCCTGAGCGGCTGCCGACCCTGCCCAGGCCACAGGAGACTGTCCTATCGGTGCCAGTCCTCCGCCCAGTAGCTGTCGTAGTCTTCCTTGCCGTTCGCCGCATAGCCTTTCAGCCACGTGGGAACCACGTCCGGGTCTTCGCGGAAGTAAAGCGGCAGTTCCGGCAACTGGGCGGCGTAGATGCGCTGGATGTCCGCCCACAGCGCCTTTTGCTTCGCCGGGTCAAGCTCCACCTCGGCCGCCGCCATGGCACGGTCCATCTCCGGGTCGCTGAACGCCGTGACGTTCATGCCGTTCCAGTTGTTCTGCTGCGTCGGGATGCCCGCCGTGCCGTAAAACGGCGTCGGCACCAGGCCGATGCGCGTGCTGTTGGAGTACTCCGCGAGGCCCGTGTAGGTGCGCTGGCGCGTCACGACGCCGAAGAAGGTGCGCGACGGCTCGTTGCGGATCGTGGCCTCGACGCAGACCGCCCTCCATTGGTTCTGCATCACCTGCTGCGACAGCTCGCGGACCCGGTTGCCCGCCGTGGTCGTGAACTCAAGCGACAGCCGGTCGCCGCGCGCGTTGCGGCAGATGCCGTCAGGACCGGGCGTGAACCCCGCCTCCTTCAGCAGTGCGCGGGCACGGTTGGGGTCATAGGGGTAGGTGGCGACATCGGCCGTGAAGTTCGGGTCGAGCGCGTTGACCCAGGACAGCGCGATGCTGGCGTGCCCGCTGAACAGGCGGTTGATCAGCGTCGTCCGGTCGATGGCGAGCAGCAGCGCCTGCCGCACCCGCAGGTCGGCCAGGAGCGGGTTCTCCCGCTTCGGGTCGATGCGCTCCATTTGCAGGCCCTGGTGGTAGAAGAAGGCGAACTGGCCCGGATGGTCGCGCCCGAGGGAAACCGCCTGGTCCGTGGTGATGCCGATGCCGGACGGGACCATGTCCACGTCGCCAGACAGCAGGTTGGCCTGCAGCGCCGCGGTGTTCTCGATCAGGCGGATCACGATGCGGTCCAGCCCCGGCTTCTTGCCCTTCCAGTACGGGTTCGGCCGCAGCTCGACCTGCTCGCCCGAACGGTAGCCGCTGATCACGTAGGGACCGTTCCACAGCCCGGGCGTGGTCGGGGCGGCGTTGTAGACGGTGTGGTTGATGTAATCGAGCGGATCGCCGGACTGCTCGAACACCGCACGCTCGATGTGCTCGGGCAGCAGATAGTCCCAAAGCTGAAAGGTCGCGAGCGTGCGGTCGAGGTGCAGCACGGCCGTATGGTCGTCGACCACCTCGACGCTGCGCGCCCGGGTCCACGGATAGATGTCGCTGAACCCGGCGGCCGGGTTGCTGCCCAGGCGGAACGTGAACGCGATGTCCTTCGCCGTGACCGGCACGCCGTCGCCCCACATCAGGTCGGGCTTCAGCTTGATCGTGACGGCAAGCCCGCGCTTGCCGTCGCCGAGGTCCTCGATCCTCGCGAGGCCGTTCTGCAGCGTCGGCAGCTCGCTGCACAGAAAGCAGGTCGGCTTGCCCTCGTGGTCGAACGCGCTGATCGGGCGCGTGCCGAAACCAATCGTGTAGAACTGGACGGTTTGCGAGCTGATGTAGGGGTTGAGGCTGGCGGCGAACTGCGCCACTCCGATGACGAGGGCGTCACCGGCTGCCTTGGCGCCGCACAGTCCAGCGAGGCAGGAGGCAAGAAGGGTTGTGACCGCCAGGGCGAGTTGCCGCATCACTCTGGTCCCCTACTGCACCGCAACATGTTGCCAAACGGTTGCGCGCAGTGTCAACGGGCGCAAGCAGCGTGCCCCTGCCGTCGCGTCGCAGTTGATCGTGAGAGCCTGCTTGACCATGCGGCGACATATTGGGTGCGGTGACAGGCGCGCGGCAGGCAATGGCAGTTTGCGATGCTTACGGCGTCCTCGGCCGCCTCACCAACCCCATCCATTTCGGTCTCCCCTCGTTCGTCCTCTCCCGGTCGTCCCGCAGGCCGGCGCGAGTGGAGAGCGCAATCTGCGCCAAGGTCAGGGATAGAATGTCCAAGGGGCTTGAGAGGGGCTGGGTGGGCGCCGGACCAGGGCGGCCCCATGCCTGGGCCGGGCTGGTCAGCGTCCGTTGTTGCGGTCGTCCACTCGCCGCACCCGGAGGCGTCGCGTGCGGTCAAAACGCGCCCGCAGCGCCGCGGGCAAGGGTCACGCACCCAGGCTTTCGGGTTGACACGCAGCATTCAGATCAGCAAGGCGCTGCTCGGGCGTGGCCGGCACGGGCCGCTTGGCATCGTCCAATGCAGGGTGTGAACGCACGCATGGCACGATCCTTGCTGCCGTGTTCGCACGTCTTCGCAGGAGCATCCATGCGCATCGCTCGCCGGCTTATGACCGCCCTTGCTTTGGCGGTGCTATCTGGGTCCGCCTGGGGGCAGTGCGCCTCCAAGGTGCCGCCTGCCAGCCTGGTCCAGCCCGGCAAGCTGCAGCTTGCGATCAATCCGACCCTGCCGCCGCAGCAGTTCGTGGACGAACGCGGCGACCTGCAAGGTTTGAACGTCGAGCTTGGACGGGAGTTGGGCAAGCGCATCTGCGTGCCCACCGAGTTCGTCCGCATGGATTTCCCCGCCATGGTGCCGGCGCTGCGCGGCGGGCGCTTCGACGGCATCGACACGGGCATGTTCTGGACCGAGGAGCGGTCCCGCCTGATGTACATGGTCCCCTTCGCGCAGCAGGCCATCGGCGTGTTCGGCATGGCCTCGTCGGGCTTGAATATCAAGTCGTTCGATGACCTGGCGGGCCGGGTCGGCGCCATCGAGATCGGGACCTACCAGGAGCGCAAGGCCAAGGAAGCGAACGAAGACATGGCGAAGCGCGGGCTGAAACCCGTTGACCTCCGCACCTTCAGCACCGCGACGGAAGCGACGGCGGCCCTGCGCGCTGGACAGGTCGAGGTGGTGATCATCGTGGAGGACGCGGCGCGGGCGATCAGCAGGCAGCGCGGGATGCAGCTCCTGCTGACCGGGTTCGGCGGCACCGACATCACCTTCGGCTTCCGCGACCACGCGGTGGCAGAGGCGGCGGTGGCGGCGTTCAAGGAGATCCGGGCGGACGGCACCTACGACGCCCTGTTCAACAAGTTCGGCCTGGCGAAGCTGCCCGGCGACTTCGCCATCCGCGGGCCGGGGCCGCAATAGCCGCGGACCCGTGTTCGACGTCCAGGCGTTCCTCGGCTACCTCGACAACCGTTTCCTGCTGGGCGGGATGCTGGTCACGGTGGGGCTGACGGTGGTGTCGCTGCTCGGCGGGCTGCTGCTCGGGACTGTCCTGGCGCTGATGCGGGCGGAGGGCGGCCGGGTGCTGCCGCGGCTCGCGGCGTTCTATGTCTGGGTGTTCCGCGGCACGCCGCTTTTGGTGCAGCTCGTGATTGTTTACACCGGCCTGCCGCAGTTGGGCCTGCGCTTCGGCGTGGTTACGTCCGCCTCCGTCGCGCTGACGCTGAACGAGGGCGCATACCTCAGCGAGATCATCCGGGCTGGCTTCTCCGGCGTGGCGCCGGGCCAGGGCGACGCCGCGCGTGCGCTGGGCCTGAGCCGGTGGCGCACGGTGTGGCTTGTGACGCTGCCGCAGGCGTTCCGCATCATCATCCCGCCGCTCGGCAACAGCGTGAACGGGCTGTTGAAGGCGACCAGCATCACTTCCGTCATCTCCATGGAGGAGCTGATGCGGCGCAGCCAGATGATCATGCAGATCAGGTTCGAGGTGCTGGAGGTGTACTGCGTCGCGGCCGTTTACTATCTGGCGTTGACAACGTTGTGGGACTTCGCGCAGCGCGCGCTGGAGCGCCGGTTCGGCCGCGGCCATGCCGGCACGCCGGTCCGGGTGCTGGAGGTGCAGGCATGATCCCGGGCGGCCCGGCGCGCTGGCACGGCATCTATCCCAGCACCGTGCTGCCGATGCGGCCGGACTTCTTCCCGGACTGGGACGCCTACGCCGCCCACACCGCCGCCTGTGGCGGGCATCCCGGCGTCGCCGGCGTGCTGTGCAACGGCCATGCCGGGGAGAATGCCGTGCTGACCGCCGCGGAAAAGCGCCGGGCGGTGCAGGCCACGGTCGCCGCCGTCAGCGCCCACCGGATCGTGGTGGCCGGCGTGAACCATGAAAGCAGCCTGGAGGCCGCACGTGAAGCGGAGGCCGCCGCGGCGGCGGGCGCCGACGCCGTCATGGTGTTCGCCCCCAACGGTTTCGCCTTGGCGCAGGATGACGCCATGGCGGAGCGCCACCACTGCGCCATCGCGGACGCGGTGCCCGGCCTGCCGCTGTTCCTGTTCCAGGGAAGCCACGCTGCCGGGCGCATGGCCTATCCCCCGGCGGTGCTGGACCGGCTCTTGGCGCTGCCAACGGTTGTCGGCATCAAGGAGGGCGGCTGGGAGGTGAACCGCTACGACGCCCTGCGCCGCCAGGTCCGCGCCCGGCGCCCGGACGTGGCGGTGCTGGCGAGCGGCGACGAGCATTTGCTGGCCTGCATGGCGCACGGCAGCGACGGCAGCATGGTGTCCCTGGCGGCCCTGGCGCCGGGCGAGATCCTGGCGCTGGACGCCGCGGTGCGCCGATCCGACCTGCCGGCAGCCCGCGCTGCGCATGAGCGGATCGTGCCGCTCGCCACCGCGATCTACGGCCAGCCGCCGCCTGGCCGGGCGGCGGCGCGCCTGAAATGGTGCCTCCTCGCGCTGGGCCGCATCCCTTGCGCCGCGGTGCGCCCGCCGGCGGGTCCGGTCGGCGCGGCGGAGGCGGCGACGCTCAAGGCGGCGCTGGGCGCGCTCACAGGCTGAACGCCGCTGGCAGCGCGGCCCGCCCCTGCACCGCGTCCGCCAGCATCCGCCCGACGACCGGCCCCAGCGTGTAGCCGTTGCCCGTCACCCCATGCCACAGCCCCGGCAGGCCCGGCGTCGCGCTGATCACAGGCGCGCGGTCCAGATGCGGGGCCAACCCGGTCCAGGCGCGCAGGACATGCACCCCGCGCAGCCCGGGCAAGGCCCGGCCGGCCAGGGCCAGGTTGCCCTCCAGGCTGCTGCGCCGCAGTTGCGCGGCCCCGTGCGCGTCGTGCGTGCCGGGCCAGCCGCCGCCCACCAGAAAGTGGCCGCCATCGCCTTGCTTCAAGGACAGGTGCCGCCCGGTCCAGGCGACCAATTGGCGCAGCATGGGTGCCGCGGCTTCCGTCGCAACCACCTGCTGCACCAGCGCGTGGACAGGCACCGGCACGGCCGCCAGCGCGCCGATGCGCCCCGCCTGCACGCCCGACGTGTTCACCACCTGGCCGGCGCGGATCGCCCCGGCGTTTGTCGCCACCCGCCAGCCCGTCCCGTCCCGCTGCAACCCCGTCACCGACAGTCCCGGTGCCACCCGCACCCCGGCCCGCCGGGCCAAGGCGAGCAGGGCCATCGCGCCGCGCAGCGGGTCACCCTGCCCTTCCGCGGGGCAGAACCCAGCGCCCACGAACCCGCCGCCCAGCCCCGGCGCCAGCCGCCGCAGGTCGTCGGCGCCGATCACCTCCGACGGGATGCCGCACCGGCGCTCGAACGCCGCCTTGCCGCGCAGCAGCTCCAGTTCCGCCACGGTTTCCGCCAGGACCAGCCCGCCCTCGGTCCGCAGGCCCAGGGTCTCGTTCGCGTCGCGCGCGATCTCCCGCCACAGCGCGATGCTGGCCGGGCCGAGCGGCAGCGCGTCCGCCATCGGGCCGCCGGTGCCGGCCGCATACACATAGGGCACGAGCTGCACATGCAGGCTTCCGGCATTGGCGGTGCTGGCGCCCATGCCCGGCTCGCCGCGGTCCAGCACCACCACGTCCACGCCGTCCCGCGCCAGGAACAGCGCCGTGGCCAGGCCGATGAGGCCGCCGCCGATCACCGCCACCTCCGCGTCGCCCGGCAACGTCCCTGTGCCCGCGGTGGTCCAGCGCGTGGGCGTCGGCAACGCCACGGCCTCGTCCTGCGGCTCCGGGTGGTCCGCGGCGATCAGGCCGGCCAGCACGGGGCGCAGCGGCGCGCGCGGGGCGGCAAAGCCGGCCTCGGCCACGGCGCCGCACAAGTGGGCCAGGGCGGCGCCGCAGAACCGCCCGCCGCAACGCCCCATGCCTGCCCGGGTGGCGCGCTTCACCGTCGCCAACGACCCGGCGCCCGCGTCTTGCGCATTTCGGACCGCACCGGCCGAAACCTCCTCGCACCGGCACAGGATCGCGTCGTCGGGCAGGACGGCCGGATCAGGCGGGGCGGCGGCAAAGGCCCGCCACAGCGCGCGCTGGAACCGCTCCGCCCGCCGCAGCGCCGCGCGCGGGGGTGCCGCAGCGGTCCGGCCCAGGGCACGCGCCGCCGCCAGCCCGGCCGCCCGGCCGCGGTGCAGCGCCACCTGCACCCCACCCATCCGCGCCCCGTCGCCGACCGAGAACACCCCGGGCAGGCTCGTGCGCCCGTCCCAGTCCGTCACGGTCTCCAACCGCCCCTCCGCCACCACGTGCGCGGCGCCGAGTGCGCGGGCGAGGCCGGTTTCCGCCTGGAACCCCCAATGGAGCGCAACGGCGTCGGCGTCGATCACCTGCTCCCCGTCCGGCCCAGCGACACGCAGGCCGTCCACCCGCTCCGTTCCCAGCACCGCCACCGGGCGCGTGCGCCACAGCACGGGGACGCCGGCCCGGCGCAGTTCCGCGAGCAGCCGCAGCCCCGTCCAGGCCAGGGCCGGCGAGGCGCGCGCCATGTCCAGCCCGACCGGCCGGGCTGCGGCCTCGATCACCGCGGCGACCTGGCCGCCGCCGCGCAGCAGCTCGGCCGCGACCTGAAAGTTCAGCGGCCCGTTGCCAGCCACCACCACGCGCCGCCCAGGGCTGACCCGGTGGCTTCGCACCAGCCCTTGCAGCGCGCCCGTGGTCATGCAGCCCGGCAAGGTCCAGCCCGGGATGTGCACCGCCGCCTCATGCGCGCCGGTTGCCAGCACGAGCTGGCGGGGACGCAGCCGCAGGCGCGCGTCCGCGGCGACGGCCGCGATCTCCGGTCCGTCCGGGCCGGGGAACCCGCCCCAAACCGCCGCCTGCACCCTTGGCACGTCGGCGGCGCGGGCGCGCAACCGGTCGCCGCGCCGGGCCTGCGCATCGGGCGCGGCGGCTGGCTTGTAGCATTGCCCGCCCAATGCCGCGCGCTCGTCCAAAAGGAGCGTGTCGGCCCCGGCCTCCATCGCGGCTGCCGCGGCGGACAGCCCGGCCGGGCCGCCGCCCACCACCAGCACCTCGGGCGTCAGCACGATTTCCGGCAACGGTCCCGGCACGAGGGCAGGGGAACCAGCGCCAACCTCCATCCCGTCCGCCACCGTCGTCATGCAGGCGCGCTGCGCCGGCTGGCCGTCGATGGTGACGATGCAATCGAAGCAGGCGCCCATTCCGCACCACAGCCCGCGCGGCGCTCCGCCCGTTGTACGGCGAAAGGCGGCATGGCCCGTCGCGGACAAGGCGGCCGCCACCGTCTCTCCCGCCTGCGCTGCGACCGGCTCGCCCTCGAACCGGAAATGGAAGGTCGGGCCGGCAGGACGCGGATCATGGAGGCGCATCGGCGCAAGAGTTGCACGCCAGGCCGTCGCCTGCCAGAGGAACCCGCATGGCCCCAGCATTCCACGGCACCTACACGGTGCTTGTCACCCCCTTCACCCCGGACGGCGGCGCCGTCGATTTCCATGCCCTTGAACGTTTGGTGGAATTCCAGGTCGCGAACGGCATCGACGGCCTGGTCCCGCTCGGCTCGACCGGGGAGTTCCTGTCCGTCAGCCGGGAGGAGCGCGCCGCCATCACCGAAACCGTGGTCCGCGCCGCCGCCGGCCGCGTGCCCGTGCTGGTCGGCACCGGGGCCGAGGACACGCGGGAGGCCGTCGCGCTGTCCCGGGAAGCGGAGCGGCTGGGCGCGGACGGCGTCATGGTGATCCCGCCGTTCTACAGCGTGCCGAGCGAGGACGAGCTGTATGTCCATTACAAGGCCATCGCCGACGCGATCGGCCTTCCCATCATGGTGTACAACAACCCCGCCACCGCGAACGTGGACCTGACGCCCCCGGTCCTCGCCCGTCTCTCGACCATCGAGGGCTGCCGCCACGTCAAGGAGAGCACGCTGGATGTGACGCGGGTGCGGGACATCATCGCCGCGTGCGACGGCCGCATGGAGGTGTTCGCGGGCGTCCTGGGCTATGAAAGCGCGTGGCTCGGCGCGGTGGGCTGGGTCGCGGTGTGCAGCAACGTGGCCCCGCGCTTGTCAGCGGAGATGTTCCGTGCCGCCGCACGCGGGGACCGCGAAACGGCGCTGCCGCTGTATCGCCGCTTGGCGCCGTTGCTGCCCTGGGTTGGCGGCCCACGCTACGTCAGCGGCACAAAGGCGGCGCTGCGGCTGATCGGCCGGGACATGGGGCCGCCGCGCCCACCCCGGCTGCCGTTGCCGGACCGGGACATGCCGGAGCTGGCGGTGGTGCTGCGCGCCTTGCAGGACCAGACCGACCCGGGCTGCTGCACGCCTGCCTGACCCGCGCCCGAAGCTGGACCGTATACCGGCCCTGGAAATACTGGCCCTGGGACCCCTGATCTCCGTCCGCTTCACTGGATGAACAGCGGGGTGGCGCTGTCGCGCCTACCCTCCGGGTCCATGCAGCACAGCAACGTCACGCCACAACACGCTGAGCTGGGACAACCTCCCTCGGCAGGAAACGTCGAAGGCCGTGCGCTTTCAACGGCTTCACCACGGATTTCACGCACCTTGCACGCCGCAATATTCGTGATTTGTTCGCCGGTTGCCCCGCCTTGGTTGTCGCCAGGTTTTGGCCTGCGCCGCTTCAGCGTGTTGGCGAACAGCCGGCCGAAGCGCAGGCCCCGCTCGCGGACGCCAGCGCCGCCCTACCCGACCTCATGCGCCAAACCCGGCACAAGAGCACCCAGGTGGCGCTCGCCTATCTCCGCCCCGCCGACCTGTGGCGCAACAACGTCACCGAACACGTGTTCGCGGCGAAGAAGGAGAATAAAAGCTAAGCAAGCCAGGCCAGGGGCGAGTCGGAACGGGGGACCGTGGCCGCAGCCGAGACGCGGAAGGGGATCGACACGGGCCGACGCGCGCCCGTTTCAGCCATCGGCGGCGCGCAGCAGGGTTGGCAGGTCCAGCCGGCGCAGGCTCGCGGCGGCCACGCCGTCGATGAGGTCGGCGAACAGCGCGCTTCTCCCGCCGGATCTCGCCGATGCGCTGCTCGATGCTGTCCGGGGTCAGGTAGGCGAACACCTGCACCGGGCGGGTCTGTCCGACGCGGTGGGCACGGTCCTCGGCTTGGGTTTCGACCGCCGGGTTCCACCAGCGGTCGAAGTGGAGCGCCACGGACGCGGCCACGAGGTTCAGCCCCACGCCGCCCGCGCGCAGGGAGGCCGCGAGCACGCGGCGATCCGGGTCCGTGGCGAACTGCCCGATGGCGTCGTCACGGGCGATGGCCTCACCGCCGCGTCGTGCAGCCGGCGGCGCAGGTCGTCGAGCTTCGCCGGCCTGCTGGTATGGCGGCAGCGGCGCGCGCCAGGCGAGCCCCCAGGGCTGCGACCCCGGGGCAATCGGACACAAGGCGCATCGGCCCGCTACGCCTCCTTGTCCAACCCGCTCGGCTCCGGCCATGGCGGCGTTCTCGGTGTAGTCGCTGGCGATGCTGCCGGAGATCAGCGGCACGTCGCTGCCGTCCAGCCGGCGCAGGTCCCATTGGGTGATCCAGCCCTTGACGTATTGCCGCACCGTGCGCGAGCTGGTGCGCTCGCCCGGCGGCAGCGGCGGCGCCGGCCAGGCGTGGGCGGCGCGCACTTCCGCAGCAGCTTGTCGTGACGGGCGGCCAGGTCATCCTGGGTGGGCGGCAGCAGCCGGTGCTGCGGACCGTGCGCTCGATGTGCCGGATGCCGGCCAGTGCCAGCGCGGCCTTGGCGTCGCGCCCTTTCAGCGCCAGCCGCTCCGGCAGCTTCTTGCTGTCCAGGCGCGCGTTGATGACGGCGGCGGCGAAGTCGTCGGTGATGGCGTAGGCGATGGCGATGCCGGGAAACTGCCGCCCGCCCAGGCCGAGCCTGGCACCGAGCCAGGCATAGGACAGGGCGCGCTGCAGTGGCGTGTAGCGGCCGATCAGCTCCACCTCGTTCGAGCAGGAGGCATCAGCCGGCATAGATGTTTAGTCCCGGCATTTGATGGGGCGGATTGGGTGTGGATT
>CAXSEX010000132.1:0-5247 GCA_964236415.1 uncultured Acetobacteraceae bacterium
CACTCGCGACGAATCCGGGTCACCACGTTGACGGGAACTTGGTCGTCCCAGGCCTTGTATCCGCCGGGACTGTAAGGCGGATCACCCGCGATCAGACCTTCTTCCAGGAGGTCCCTGACGATCATCAAGCTCTGCTCCCTGGCCGTTTCGCCTGTTCCGACAAGCTCCTCAACTTCTTTCGCGATTTCCCAAAGTCCAACCAGATCGCTTCCCGACTCTGCATAAAACTCTTCGACCAAGCTGCGGCGCTCGCGGTCCGTCAAGGTCCTCATCAACCGTTCTCCCCAGGAAATTTCAACTTCCGGATCTTCAAGCCGTGCACGTTCACGTCGATGGTGGGAGGGCCGCTTCTGGATCTCGGCCTGTAACTGATGACGCTCCCATCGAGCAGCGTCTCACCCTCGTTTGGCGGCGGTAGCGGCACCACGGCCTCGACGACGTGCGGCATCTCGGGAACCGGAGCCGCCGGCCCCGACATCGCCCGTCTTGCCGCCTCTTCCTGCTGTTGGCGAAGGTAAAGGGCGACCGCGCCCAGCACGAGAGCGGCCCCAGCCGCACGGGGCAGGTCCATGCCGTCAGCGCTGACCTGGACGATCTCCGATGTTCTGCATTTGTTCTACACAGCGCAAGAGTGAAGAGGTTGCTCTTGGGCGGAACCTCGTGGCCCCGAAACGGACGATGAGGATGCTCCGTGCTGGGACGTTACATGAATAACAGCATCGCCTGACTTACGCTGGAGCGGTGAGAACAACAGCAACAGGAACGGACTCCGCACTCCCGCACAGTTGCGCGGCCTCCGCCGCCGGAAGCCGCCCTCCCTTACTCCGCCACCACCACCCGCTCCGCCACCTTCGCCCGCGCCGCCAGGCGCAGGATCAGCAGTCCCAGCGCCGCAGACGCCAGCGACCCCACGAACACCGCCAGCTTCACCTCGTCCCCCCGCGGCGTTTGCCGGAAGGCGAGGTCGCCGATGAACAGGCTCATGGTGAAGCCGATGCCGCACAGCGCCGCGCCGCCATAAAGCTGGGTCCGCGTGACGCCCTCCGGCAGGCGGGCGAGGCCGAGGCGCGCGGCCAGCAGCACCGCGCCGAACACGCCGACCTGCTTGCCAATGAACAGGCCCAGCGCGGTGCCGAGCGCCAGCCGGTCCCACAGCGCGCCGGGCGGCAGCGTGTCGAAGGCCAGCCCGGCGTTCGCCAGCCCGAACAGCGGCAGGATGGCATAGGCGACCCAAAGGCCAAGCTTGCCTTCCAGCCGCTCGGCCGGCGCCTGGTCCTCCCCGGGCTTCGCCCGCATGGGCACCACGAAGGCCAGCGCCACGCCGGCCAGCGTGGCGTGCACGCCGGACCGGAACACCAGCCCCCACAGCACCGCGCCGCCGAGCATGAACGGCCACAAGCGCCGCACGCCGGCGCGGTTCAGGCCCAGCAACCCCAGCCACACCAGCGCCGCCAGGCCCAGCGCCGCCAGATCAAGCCCCGAAGTGTAGAACAGCGCGATCACCACGATGGCGCCCAGGTCGTCGATGATCGCCAGCGCCGTCAGGAACACCTTGAGCGCCAGCGGCACCCGGCTGCCCAGCACGCTTAGCACGGCGAGCGCGAAGGCGATGTCGGTCGCCACCGGCACCGCCCAGCCGCGCAGCGCCGTGCCGTCGCCCCAGTTCAGCGCCACGGTGATCGCCGCCGGCACCACCATGCCGCCCAGGGCCGCCAGGCCTGGCGCCGCAAGCCGTGCAGGGGACGCCAGCTCGCCTTCCGTGATTTCCCGCCGCAGTTCCAGCCCGACCAGCAGGAAGAACAGCGCCATCAGCCCGTCGTTGATCCAAATGTGCATGGGCTTCGCGAAGCCGCCCACGCCGAGCGGGTAATATAGCAAAGCGCGGTAGGCCGGTGCCGCCGCCGAGTTGGCCCAGCCGAGCGCCACCAGGGCGGAGGCGATCAGCACGAAGCCGCCCGCGCTTTCCGAGCGCAGGAAAGCCGTCAGGGCCGCAACGTGCCGCCGGGCAGCGTGCGTGACGAACAGGTATCGCATCCGTGGTCCCAGTGGTTGCTTCTGGCCGCCGAACCAGGCCTGGGCAACATGGGCGGCGCCGCCACGTTGCCTGGGTCTGCGCCGTGGCCCCATGGTTGCTTATGCCGCATCCCTTGCTCACTCAACGGCGAATCGGGCACGGTTCCGAGAACCCTGGCGCCCTGTGGGACCAGGCCATGCGGGCGGGCGCGTTCGACGCCGCCTGGGCGGTCAGCGACGCGGTGCTCCGGGCGCGCGACTCGGCGGCGCGGGACGATCCCGCCCTGCCCTACCACCTGCGCTGGGTATGGGACGGGCACAGCCTTGAAGGGCGCCGGGTGCTGGTCCGCTGCTACCACGGCCTCGGCGACACGCTGCAGTTCTGCCGCTATTTGCCCGCGCTCCGGCGCCGCGCCGCGCACGTGACGCTGGAAGCGCAGCCGGAGCTGCTGCCGTTGCTGCGCGCCCTGCCCGGCCCCGACCGGCTGATCCCGTTCCGCCCCGACGCGCCGGCGCCCGCGTCGGAGTGCGGCATCGAGATCATGGAACTCGCCCACGCGCTGCGGCTGGCCCCGGACGGCGCTCCCTACCTGTCCGCCGAGCCGCTGCCCCGGCCAGCCGGCGGCTTGCTGGTGGGGGTATGCTGGCAGGCCGGCGGCTGGGACCCGGAGCGGTCCGTGCCGCTGCCGGCCCTGGCGCCGTTGGCGCAGCTGCCGGGCGTGCGGCTGGTCAGCTTGCAGCGCGGCCCCGGGCTGGCGGAGCTGTCCGCCGCGGGCGCTCCCCCGGTGCTCGACCCCGGGGACCGCAGCGCGGACGTGGGGGCGGTCGCCCGGCTGCTGGCGACGCTCGACCTGGTGGTGACGGTGGACACGATGGTCGCGCACCTAGCCGGCGCGCTGGGCCGGCCAACCTGGCTGCTGCTGAAGGCGGAGGCCGATTGGCGCTGGATGACCGGGCGACGCAGCCGTTGGTACGATTCGGTCCGGCTTTACCGGCAAACGCGCCCCGGCCAGTGGGTGGAGCCGCTCGCGCAGATGCGGGCGGACCTCGACGGCCTGTTGCAGCGACGCCATGGCAGGAACCCCGGCGCAAATCGGCGTTTGTAGGCCTACAAGGTTTGCGATAGACGAGTCCAGTGTGCCCATGCCCCGCAACCCGCCAGATTCGCTAGGCCCTCGATCTTGCGGATCGTGATCCTCGGCCTGACCATCACCTCGTCCTGGGGCAACGGGCACGCGACGACGTTCCGCGGCCTGGTGCGCGGCCTGGCGCGGCGCGGCCACAGCGTGCTGTTCCTGGAACGCGACAAGCCCTGGTACGCCGACCACCGCGACCTCCCGGCGCCGCCCTATGGCGAGACCCAGATCTACGCCGGGCTGGAGGAGCTGTCGCAACGCTGGGCGGCGGCGATCCGGGCGGCGGACCTGGTGGTGGTGGGGTCCTACGTGCCGGACGGCATTGCGGTCGGCGCGCTGGTGCAGCGCCTGGCCGGGGGCGTCACGGCGTTCTACGACATCGACACGCCAGTGACGCTGGCGGCGCTGGACGACGACGCCTGCGATTACCTGACGCCAGAGCTGCTGCGCGGCTTCGACCTTTATCTGTCCTTCACCGGCGGCCCGACGCTGCAATACCTCGAACGCACGCTGGGCGCACGGATGGCACGAGCGCTGTATTGCTCGGCCGACCCGGAGGTCCACCGGCCCGATCCGGATGCCGTGCCGGCCTGGGACCTCGGCTACCTCGGCACCTACAGCGCCGACCGCCAGCCGGTGGTGGACCGGCTGCTGTGCCAGGCGGCGCGGACCTGGGGCGCCGGGCGGTTCGTGGTGGCCGGGCCGCAATACCCGGACGGCCTCGCCTGGCCCGGCAATGTCGAGCGCATCGAGCACTTGGCCCCCGACCAGCACCGCGCCTTCTACGCCGCGCAGCGGTACACCCTGAACGTGACCCGCGCCGACATGGTGCGCCGCGGCCACAGCCCCAGCGTGCGGCTGTTCGAGGCCGCCTGCTGCGGCGTGCCGATCATCAGCGACTGGTGGGCCGGGCTGGACGCTTTTTTCCGGCCCGGCCAGGACATCCTGATCGCCGCCTCGGCCGAAGACGTGCTTGCGGCGGTTCGGACCCTGCCGGAGGACCGGCGCCGGGCGATGGCCGCTGCCGCCCGGGCGCGCGTGCTGGGCGCCCACACCGGCGACCACCGGGCGGCCGAGCTTGAAGGGTACTTCGCCGAGGCCGCGCAGGCGTGCAGCGGCCAACGGCGGACGGTGCCGGCATGAAGCCCGGGTTGAAAATCGTGGTCTTCGGCCTGTCGGTCAGCAGTTCCTGGGGCAACGGGCACGCGGCGCTGTGGCGCGGCCTGATCGGCGCGCTGCTGGCGGCGGGGCACCGGGTCGTGTTCTTCGAGCGCGACGTGCCGTACTACCGGGACTACCGCGACCTCTGGGCTTTGCCGGACGGCGGCGAGCTGGTGCTCTACCCCGATTGGGCGGCGGCGCGATGCCCTGGCCGGGGCGGATGTCGGGATGGTCACGTCCTACTGCCCGGACGCGCTCGCGGCGACGCGGCTGCTGCAGGACGGCCCACCCGCCCTGCGCTGCTTCTACGACCTGGACACCCCCGTGACCCTGGCCCGGCTCGATGCCGGGGAGGCCGTGGACTATATCGGGCCGGACGGCCTGGCCGGGTTCGACCTCGTGCTGAGCTACACCGGCGGCGGCGCGCTGGAGGCGCTGCGCACCCGGCTCGGCGCGCGCCGGGTGGTGCCGATCTACGGCTCGGTTGATCCGGCGCTGCACCGCCCGGCGCCGCCGCACCCGGAATACGACGCGCTGCTGTCCTACCTCGGCACCTACGCCGCCGACCGGCAGGCGGCGCTGGAACGGCTGTTCGTCGAGCCGGCCCGGGCGTTGCCGGGGGAGCGGTTCGTGATCGGCGGCGCGCAGTACCCGGACGGCTTTCCGTGGACGCCCAACACGTTCTTCGTGCGCCACTTGCCGCCGCCGGCGCACCCGGCGTTCTACTGCTCCTCCCGCCTCACCCTGAACGTGACGCGGGAGGCGATGGCCCGCGCCGGCTGGTGCCCGTCCGGCCGGCTGTTCGAGGCTGCGGCCTGCGGCGTGCCGATCCTGACTGACCACTGGGCCGGGCTGGACCACTTCTTCGAGCCGGGCCGCGAGATCCTGGTGGCGCACTCGACCGAGGACGCGCTGGCGGCGCTGCGCATGGCCCCGG
>CAXSEX010000132.1:5257-10378 GCA_964236415.1 uncultured Acetobacteraceae bacterium
CGCGCGCCGCGCCCGCGAGCGCACGCTTGCGGAGCACAGCGCCGCCCGCCGGGTGGCCGAGATGGTGCAAGCCTTTGAAGCGGTGGCCTCGCGGGAGAGCGTGTGATGTGGGGCATCATCCCGGCCGCCGGCAACGGCACCCGCATCCAGCCGCTGGCGTTCAGCAAGGAGTTGCTGCCGGTCGGCTCGCGCCTGGACGCCAGCGGCATCGAGCGGCCCCGGGCGGTCAGCGAATACCTGATCGAGCGCATGGTGCGGGGGGGCGCCGACAAGATCTGCTTCGTCATCTCGCCCTGGAAAAGCGACATCCTGCAATACTACGGCGGAACCGTGGGCGACGTGGACCTGGCCTATGTCTGCCAGGCCGGCGCCGCTGGGCTGTGCGACGCCATCTTCCGCGCCGTGCCGCTGATCCCCGGGCACGAGCCGGTGATCGTGGGCCTGCCGGACACCATCTGGTTCCCGGCGGATGCGCTGGCCCGCCTGCCGGACGACCGCCTGTCGTTCCTGCTGTTCCCCGTGGAGCGGCCGGAGCTGTTCGACGCCGTGGAGCTGGACGGCGACGGGCGCGTCCAGGCGATCCAGGTGAAGTCGCCCGCCGCCCGGTCCAACTGGATCTGGGGCGCCATCAAGATGCCCGGCGCCACCCTGCACGCGCTGCACCGCCTGTGGCTGCGGCGGGAGCGGGCGGACGAGTACATCGGCACGCTGGCCAACGCCTGGCTGGCGGAGGGCAACGCGGCCTGGGGCGTGCGCGCCGGGTCCAGCTACGTCGATGTCGGCACGCTCAACGGCTATCGCGAGGCGATACGCTTGCTGGGCGGGCAAGCGGCAGTGCCGGCGCCGGCGCACGCGGCGGCGGAGAAGCGGACAGGGTCGGCCAAACTCGAAGGGAACACCGCTTGAGCACGCCCGTTTGGACGACTGACCGCATCCGCGAGCGTGTGCGGGCGCTGGGGCCGTGGTTCCACAACATGGACCTGCACGGCGTGCAAACGGCGCCGGAGCACTTTCTGGGCGACTACCCCAACGTGAAGTGGCGGCGCTTCCAGGACAGCCTGCCCGCGGACCTCGGCGGCAAGACGGTGCTCGACATCGGCTGCAACGCCGGGTTCTACGCCATGGAGATGAAGCGGCGGGGGGCGGCCCGGGTGCTGGGCATCGACTTCGACGAGGACTACCTGGCGCAGGCGCGCTTCGCCGCCGAGGTCCAGGGCCTCGACATCGAGTTCCGGCAGATGTCCGTCTATGACGTGGGCCAGCTGGGCGAGCGGTTCGATGTCGTGTTCTTCATCGGTGTGCTCTACCACTTGCGCCACCCCTTGCTGGCGCTCGACCTGATCCGCGAGCATGTGGCGGGCGACCTGCTGGTGTTCCAGTCGCTGCAGCGCGGGTCCAACACGGTGCTGCCGCTGGCGGAGGACTACGAGTTCTGGGAAACGGGGATCTTCGACGACCCCGGCTATCCCAAGCTGCACTTCATCGAGCGCAGCTACTCCCACGACAACACCAACTGGTGGGCGCCGAACGCCGCGTGCTCGGCCGCGATGCTGCGCGCCGCCGGGTTCGGCATCGAGGGCAACCCGGAGGACGAGGTGTTCATCTGCCGCTGCGCGGCGCTGCCGGACGCGCGGTATGGCGCGGTCTATCCATCCCGCGGAGAGGAGGGCCGGCCATGATCGAGGCCGCGATGATCTGGAACGAGCCGAACAACAAGTCGCATTGGGACTTCGAGAACGACCCCGGCTGGGCCACCTTCGCCCGCATGGCCAAGCTGGCCGGCCAGGCCATCGCCGCGGAAGCGCCGGGCCTGCCGCGCGTGCTGGGCGGCATCAGCCCGATCGACCCCGACTTCATCCGCGTGCTGCAAGGGCACGGGGCGTTGGCAGACCTCGATGCGGTGGCGGTGCACGGCTTCCCGCTCGATTGGAACCACTGGCTGATCGACGAGTGGCCGGCCAAGCTCGACAGCATCCGCGCCGTGACGGACCTGCCGCTCTGGGTCAGCGAGGTCGGCGTCTCGACCTTCGGCGCGGAGGAGGTGCAGGAATGGGGCCTGCGCCGAACGGCGGACCTGCTGCTGGGCCTCGGCCCGAAGCGTCCGGAGCGCATCCATTGGTATAGCCTGTACGACCTGCCGGCCGCCTGGCCCGCCACCACCCGGCACCGGGAGGCGGAAGGCAGCAGCTACTACCGGCATTTCCACATGGGCCTGCTGGACGAGCACGGGCGGCCGAAGCGCGCGGCCCGGATCTTCCATGAATTCACCCCGGAGTTCGGCCTGTGCCAATGGTTCCACTTCGAGGACCACCGGCTGGACGACGCGGTGCGCCACATGCGGGACCTTGGCGTGACCTCGCTGCGCACCGGGCTGAGTTGGGCCGATTGGTGTCGCCCCGATGCGGAAGCCTGGTTCGACCGGCAGATGCGCGCGTTGGAGGGTTTCAACGTCACCGCGACCTTCTGCTTCACGCCGGAGCACAAGGGCCAATGGCCGCACCACACCGCCGTGCCCACCCATCCCGAGGAGTTCGCCGAGTTCTGCGGCGCGATGGTCCGCCGCTACGCGCCGGGCCGGTCGCAGGGCGATGCTCCCAGCGGGCTGCGAAGCGATGCTTCCAGCGGGCCTGACGACGCCTTGCAGATGCGCGCCGCGGCCGGTTGAGCGCATGCAGGCCGTCTTGCACGGCCTTGCGGCGCGGCGCCCGGTCGGCGCCCGGGTGGCGCTGGTCGTCGCCCACCCG
This sequence comes from uncultured Acetobacteraceae bacterium, assembly GCA_964236415.1. Classification (GTDB taxonomy): domain Bacteria; phylum Pseudomonadota; class Alphaproteobacteria; order Acetobacterales; family Acetobacteraceae; genus CAHJXG01. The sequence continues at coordinate 8,002 of CAXSEX010000132.1, forward strand.
GATGACGAGACCATCGCCGCCGGGGCCAGCCTGCACCTGCTGCCGGGGCTGTTGCTGGTGCATGTGACCGACGGCGCGCCGCGGGCGCTGGCAGACGCCTCCGCCGCGGGGTTCGACGCGCCCGCAGACTACGCCGCCGCCCGGCGCGGTGAGCTGATGGCGGCGCTGGACGCCGCGGGCGCGGCGCCGGACCTGGTGCAGCTGGGCGCCGTGGACCAGGAGGCCAGCTTCCACATGCCCATGCTCGCCCGCGCCCTGTCCCATTTGTTCGACGCACGCGGCACCGAGGCCGTGATCACCCACGCCTACGAGGGCGGGCATCCCGACCACGACGCCACGGCGTTCGCCGTCCACGCCGCCGCCGGGCGCCGTCCGGTGCTGGAGTTCGCGGGCTACCATGCGGACCCGGCGGGCGCGTTGCTGACCGGCCGTTTCCTGCCGGGTCCGAGCCCCACGGTCATCATCCTCACGGAAGCCGAGCGGGCACGGAAGCGGGCGATGTTTGGCTGCTTCCGCACCCAGGCCCGGATGCTCGCGGCCTTCGGCACCGGCCAGGAGTCGTTTCGCCCGGCGCCAGCCTACGATTTCGCGCAGCCGCCGATGCCGGGCCGGCTGAACTACGAGCACTGGGGCTGGAGCATGACCGGCGCCCGCTGGCGCGCCCTGGCGCGGGATGCCCGATGCGGCCCATGACGGTTCTCAACATCGCCTACCCGCTGGCCCCGGTCGGGATCGACTCCGTGGGAGGGTCGGAACAGGTGCTGAGCAGCCTCGACCACGCGCTGGCCGCGGCGGGCCACCGCAGCATCGTCGTCGCCTGCGCGGGGTCGCAGGCGGCGGGCGAGCTGCGCGCCTTCCCGGCGCCGCCAACGGACGGCCCCATCACCGACGCCATCCATTCCGCCCGGCAAGACGCGATCCGCGCCATCACCGCCGACATGCTGCGGCGCGAGCGCATCGACATCATCCACATGCACGGGCTGGACTTCTACTCCTACCTTCCACCGCCGGGTCCGCCGATGCTGGCCACGCTGCACCTGCCGCCCGATTGGTACCCGCCCGAGGCGCTCACGCCGCCCCGTAGGGACAGTTGGGTCCATGGCGTGTCCGAAAGCCAGATGCGCGGCGTGCCGCCTGGCCCGCGCCTGCTGCCGCCGATCCCGAACGGGGTGCCGGTGGCGCGGCTCGGCGCCGTGCATCCGCGCAAGTGCCGCTTCGCGCTCACCCTGGCCCGGGTGTGCCCGGAGAAAGGACTGCACCTGGCGCTGGACGCGGCGCGGGCGGCCGACGCGCCGATGCTGCTGGCCGGCGGCGTGTTTCCCTACCCGGTGCATCAAGACTACTTCCATACCGAGATCCTGCCCCGCCTCGACCGGCGGCGCCGTTACCTCGGCCCGGTCGGCTTCATCCGGAAACGCCGTCTGTTGGCCGCCGCGCGGTGCCTGTTGGTGCCGAGCCTCGTCGCCGAAACCAGCTCGCTCGTCGCCATGGAGGCGGCTGCCTGCGGCACCCCGGTCATCGCCTTCCGCAACGGCGCGTTGCCGGAGGTGGTGGAGGACGGCCGCACCGGCTTCCTGGTCGATGACGTGGGCGGCATGGCCGAGGCGATCCGCCGGGTGGACCGGATCGACCCCGCCGCCTGCCGCGAGGCCGCCCGGCGCCGCTTCTCGAACGAGCGCATGGCCGCCGCCTACCTCGACCGCTATCACATGCTGACGCGCGTCGCCGCCACGGCATGACCGCGATCGCCCTGCTGGACAGCGACGCGGCGCTGCTGGCGCTTGCGCCGGAGTGGGAGGCGTTGTGGCGCCGGGTGCCGGGCGCCTCGCCCTTTGCCGCCCCGGCGTGGCTGCTGCCGTGGTGGCGGCACTTCGGCACCGGCGCGCCGCGGGTGGCGGTCCGGCGGACGGACGGGCGGCTGTCAGGGGTGCTGCCGCTGTATCGGCTGGACGAGCCGGGCGTCTGCAAGCTGCTGCCCATCGGCGCCGGCACCACGGACCACCTGGACGCATTGCTGGAGCCGGGCGTGGCGCCGGGGCCGCTGCTGCAAGCGGCGCTGGACCATGCGCGGGTGGACGGGGTGGACGTGTGCGACCTGATCGAGGTGCCGCCGGGTTCGGCGCTGCGCGGGGTCGCGCCGGCGGGCTGGCGCGCCGAATGGTCGGAAGGCCAGCCCTGCCCGGTGCTGACGCTGCCCCAGACGCTGGCCGGTCTGGCGGACGCGGTGCCGGCGAGCACGCTGCGCAAGCTGCGCATGAACCGCAACCGCGCCGCCCGCGCCGGCGGGTTCACGATTGAGACCGCCGGGCCGGACACGGTGCAGGCGCTGCTGTCCGAGCTTGTGCGCCTGCACCAGGCGCGTTGGACCGCGCAGGGG
>CAXSEX010000133.1:0-453 GCA_964236415.1 uncultured Acetobacteraceae bacterium
CAAGCCGGGCTACAGCCCGGACGCCATGCAGGGCATGGACGTGGTTGGCCAGCTCGCCCTGTACCGGACCGGGCTGATCGCCGAACTCGGCGGCCTCGACCCGGCCGCTACGCCTCATGAAACCTATGACCTGGCCTGCCGCGCTGCGGCGGCGGCGGGGCCGGGCCGCATCCGCCATGTGCCCGCCGTGCTGTGCCACCGTGCCGCCCCGCCGCCGCCCGATCCGCCCGCGCCACCGCCGCCCGCGCCGCCGGACCCGCTGCCGCCGGTGTCCGTCATCATGCCGACCCGCGACCGGGCCGACCTCCTGGCCGTCGCCGCCCAGGGCGTGTTGCACGGCACCGACTACCCGGCGCTTGAGCTGATCGTCGTCGACAACGGCAGCACCGACCCGGCCGCCCTGGCGCTGCTCGCCGAGTTGGACGCCGACCCGCGGGCACAGGTGCTGCGGTG
>CAXSEX010000133.1:463-10328 GCA_964236415.1 uncultured Acetobacteraceae bacterium
GCGTCTTACCCGCGCCGCCGGGCCCGCCGATCGTCACCAGCCGGCCGGCACCGAGCAGTTCGTGCACCCGCCGGAGTTCCTGATCCCGGCCCAGGAAACTGGTCAGCGGAACCGGCACACTGCTCGATATCGCCCGGTCGACAGCGGGCGGCGACGGCCGGACCGGCAGCTCACCACGCAGCAGGGCCAGGTGTTGCTGCTGCTCAACAACGATGTGGAGCTGACCGACCCCGGCTGGCTGCGCGCGATGGCCGCCCACGCCGTGCGGCCGGACGTGGGCGCGGTGGGGGCGCGGCTGCTTCACCGTGACGGCAGCCTGCAGCATGGCGGCATGGCGCTGGGTCCAGCCGGGCGCGCGACGCACTTGCTGCGGGGGGCGCCGCAGGATGCGCCGGGCTACGGCGGCCAACTGGCGGCGACCCGGGACCTGTCGGCGGTCACGGCCGCGTGCCTCGCCATCCGGGCGGATGTGTGGGCGCGGGTGGGCGGCATGGACGAACAATTGCCGGTCGCCTGGAACGACGTGGACCTGTGCCAGCGCGTCCGCGCCGCCGGGCTGCGGGTGATCTGGACGCCACATGCCGTGCTGCTGCATCTGGAAGGCGAAACCCGCGGCGAGGACGCCGCCGATCCGGCCCGGCAGGCGCGCTTCCTGGCGGACCAGGCGCTGTATCGCGCGACCTGGGGCCGCGCCGCGGACGAGGACCCGTTCCTCAACCCGAACCTGATCGCAGGCGACTACCAGCTTCTGCTCGCGCCGCCGCGGCGGCCACGGCCGTGGTGGTAGCGCGTCCCGCCCTGCCCGTCCCGGTTGCCAACCCCGGGCGAATCTGGTTTCAGTCCCACGTCGCTGCACCACGCCATCCTGAATTGGAATCGGGTCCTGGACCAAAGCCTGACCGACCCGCCGAGGCTCAGCCCATCCACGGCCGACACGCTGGCGCTGCTGCGCGACCCTGCCTTGGACCCGCTGTTCCTGCGCCCGGCGCTCGTCGGCGTCGAGAGCGCCTGGTATGGCCACATCCCTTTCGCCCATTGGGTCGTCGCTGCCTGCCGCCCCCGGCTGTTTGTCGAGTTGGGCACCCACAACGGCGTGTCTTACGCAGCCTTCTGCGAGGCCGTGGCCCAGTTCGGCATTGACGCCCGGTGTTACGCCGTGGACACCTGGCAAGGTGACGAGCACGCCGGCCACTACGGCGATGCCGTGTTCGAGGCGCTGCGGCGCTTCCATGATTCGCGCTACGCCGGATTCTCCGAGCTGCTGCGCTGCATGTTCAACGAGGCGCTGCCGCACTTCGCTGACGGCTCCATCGACCTGCTGCACATCGATGGCCTCCACACCTACGACGCGGTGCGCGGGGATTTCGAGGCCTGGCGCCCCAAGCTGTCCGACCGCGCCGTGGTGCTGTTCCACGATACCAACGAGCGGCGCGGCGACTTCGGCGTGTGGCGCCTGTGGCGGGAGTTGCAGGCGGCGCATCCGGGGTTCGAGTTCCTGCACAGCCACGGCCTCGGCGTCCTCGCCGTCGGTCCCCATGCGCCGGAAGATGTCCTGGCGTTGTGCCATTTGGGCGATGCGGCGTCGGCCGTGCGGGAGCGCTTCGCCCTTTTGGGCGAGCGTTGGATGGACCATTTCGAGCAAACCCAGGCGGTCGCCGCGCAGCAGCGGGCGGAAGCGCGCAATGCCGGCTATGCCGCCGAGGTCGCAGCGCTGCAAGGCGCCCAGGACGATGCCGCGCAAGCCCGGGCCGAGGTGACGCGGCTGGCCGAACAGGTGGCGGCCCTGGACGTGGTGCGCAACGAGGCCGCCGAGACCCGGGCCGAACTGGAAGACGCCTGGTCCTATCAGGGGACCTTGAAGGACCAGCTTGCCCAGCGCGACGCCCACACCGCGGAACTGCTGGCCATGCTCGCCGCCCGCGCCGCGGATTGGGAACGGGTGCATCAGGTGCTGGCCGGGCAGGATGCCGAACTGGCCGCGGCGCGCGCGGCGCTGGCGCGGGCGGAGGCATTGCAGGCAGCGACCTACCAGTCTGCTTCGTGGCGCTTTGCTGCCCCGGTGCGCGCCGTGGGCCGTCATGCGCCGTGGCTCGGGCGCGGCATCCGGCGCGCGCTGCGCTTGGCCGGGATGGCGCTGTCCGGGAACCTTGCGGCCCACCGCCGCCTGCGTGCCCGGCGGGCCGCGGAGGCCGCCGCCTTGCGCGCGTCCGCGCTGTTCGATGCCGAGTTCTACCTTGCAGGCCACCCCGGTCTGGCGGCGGCGGGCCATGACCCGGCCGCGCATTTCGCCTGGGTGGGCGCACAGTCCGGCGCCATGCCCAACCGTTACTTCGATACCGCCTGGTTTCTCGCCCGCAACCCCGCCGTGGCGGCAAGCGGGGAGAACCCCCTGCTGTATTGGCAGCGGGAAGGCGCGGCCCGGGGCCTCGATCCGAACCCGTTCCTGGATGTCGGTTGGTACTTAGCGCAGAACCCGGACGCCGCCGGGCAGGACGCGCTGACTCATTGGATCGGCACCGGCCGGGCAGCCGGGCGCGACCCGAACCCGATGCTGGATGCCCGCGCGCTCATGCTGGATCACCGCGACGGGCCGGACGTCGACCCGCTGCTTCATTGGTGGCGCCACGGCGTCCGTGACGGGCTGAACCCGCACCCGCTGTTCGATGCGGCCTGGTATCGCGCGCAGCACGGCCTGTCCCCCGGCGCCGACCCGCTTGCCCACTGGCTGGAGGTCGGCCGGGCCGCAGGCTCCTCCGTGTCGCCACATCAGGCGCCCGGCGCCCCCGCGCCGCCCGCTGTCGCCTTTCCCATCGAGCCTGCACCAGACGTTTCGATCATCGTGCCAGTTTACGGCCACTACGCTGATACCCTGCGCTGCCTGCAATCCGTCATGCTGCACAGCGGCGACACTGTCCGCTACGAGGTCATCGTCGCCGACGACAAGCCGGCCGGCCGCATCGCGCCGCTGCTGCGGGAGCGCGTGCCGGGCCTGCGCATGGTCGAGAACGCGGCCAACCTTGGCTTCCTGCGAAGCTGCAACGGCGCGGCCAAGTCGGCGCTTGGGCGATACATCGTGTTCCTCAACAACGACACGGCGGTGCGGCCGGACTGGCTGGCGCCGCTCGTGCGCCTCGCCGATGCCGACCCGCTGGTGGGCCTGGTCGGCGCCAAGCTGCTGAATACGGACGGCACGGTGCAGGAGGCCGGAGGCGCAGTGCTGCGCGACGGCTGGGGCCTGCCCTACGGCGCCGGGCGCGACCCGGCGGCGCCCGAGGTCAACTTCGTCCGCGACGTGGACGTAGTGGTTGGCGCCTGCATCCTGGTCCGTCGGGAAGCCTTCGAGCAGGCGGGCGGGTTCGACGACCGCTACGCGCCGGCGTTCTACGAGGAGTTCGACCTCGCCTTCGCCTTGCGCGACCGCGGGTGGCGCGTGGTCTACCAGCCGGCCAGCGCCGTGGTGCACCACGGCAGCAACTCCTACGGGACTGAGGCGCGGGACCGGCACAGCCAGGCGAACCACGCGAAGTTCTGCGCCAAGTGGGCGCGCGCGCTGCTGAGCCAGCCATTGCCGAACGCGCCCGAACTGCAGGTCCGCAGCCGCCCGGTCCCCGCGGGCGTCGCCCTAGTGATCGACGACCGCGTGCCGGAATGGGACCGCAATGCGGGGGGCGTCACGCTCAGCCAATACCTGCACCTGCTGCAAGACATGGGCTACCAGGTCACCTTCTGCCCGGCCTTCGACGCCGCGCCCACCCAGCCCTACACCGCCGCCTTGCAACAGGACGGCATCGAGGTGCTGCACGCCCCGGAAACGCTAGACCGCTGGTTGCGGGCAAACGGCCGGCAGGTTGACCTCGTTTGGACCGCGCGGCCCGACGTGGCCGGCCCCGTCCTCGACCTGATCCGGGCCGAAACCCGGGCGCCAGTCCTATACTACACGCACGACCTGCACCACTTGCGCGAACGCCGCCGCTGGGAGCTGGAAGGCGACCCGCATGCCCTTGCGGAAAGCAAGCGCCTGAAGCGGATCGAGACCCGCATCTTCGCGGAGGCGGACCGCGTGATGGCACCGAGCGAGGAAGAGGCCGCGGCCATCCGCGCCGACGTGCCGGCGGCGCAGGTGCATGCAATCCCGCCCTACATCCTGCCCGTCGCCCCCTTGGCCCGGCCCGGCCCCGACTCTGCGCGGGAGGCGCTGATCTTCGTCGGCGGCTACAACCACCTGCCCAACGTGGATGCCGCGGTCTGGCTGGTGCAGGAGGTCATGCCGCTGGTCTGGGCCGCGCTGCCGGACGTGCGCCTGCTGCTGGTCGGCAACGCCCCGCCGCCCGCGGTGGAGAACCTGGCCAGCCGGCGCGTTTCCGTCACCGGCTTCGTTTCGGACGTGGCGCCGCTTTACGCGCAGTCCCGGCTGTCGGTGAACCCGCTGCGCTACGGCGCCGGGGTGAAGGGCAAGATCGTCGCCAGCCTGCAAGAGGGCGTGCCGGTCGTCACCACGGCGGTGGGCAACGAGGGCCTGAACCTTACCCACGGCGCGGAGGCCTGGGTCGCCGAGACCGCCGCCGGTCTCGCCGCCGGGATCATCGCCCTGTACCGGGACGCGGCGCGCTGCGCCGCGATGGCGGCGGCAGGCCAGGCCGTGCTGCGCCGCCGATTCAGCGAGGACGCCGCCCGCGCGGCGCTCATGGGCGTGCTGGGCCAATGGGCGTGCCGGGTTTGCGGACGGTCCGCGCCGGCCCGCCCGGCCCCCTGCCCGCATTGCGCCGCCGACGCCGAGGCGCAGTGCCTGGCCAGCGCCATCCTGCACGGGCTGCCGCCCGGCCAAGGGCGGCGCAGCGTCGCCGACGCGGCGTCCCGCCTCGGTCGGCAGTCCGTCCAGGTGTGCGACGACGTGCCGCCGCCCTTGGCGTCGCTGCTGCGCCATGGGGCATCGAGTGGCGGGCCGTGCGACCTGCTGGTCGGCGGCGCCGCTCTTTCTCCCGCGGCGGCCCTTGCGGCCCTGCGGCCCGGTGCCCGCTGGGTCCGGCCGAGCGGGGCTGAGGACGCGGAGCCGCTGACCGCGGCCGGGTTCGCGGTGCTCGCCCACGGCGGCGAGAGCCCGACCCTTGAAGCCCGGGCGCCTGCTTGACCGCACCGCGTCCGTCCCTCCTGGTGGACCTGCGCCCGTGCTACGAGGGCTTCGCCGGCATTCCGCAGGAGACCCGGCTGCTGTTCCAGTTGTTCTCGGACATGAAGCTGGGACGGCTGGGCGGCCTTGCGTCCGGCATCCATTTCGCCGGGCCGCCGCGGCGCGCCGCGGCCGGGCAAACGCCGTTCGACCGCACATTGCAGCAGGCGCGCGTGCTGATCAGCCAGGACACCAAGCGCCACCACGCGCCGCCCGGCCTGTCGTTCCTGCTGCCCGGCCCGATCCGCCGCCGCATGCACCACGTCGCCACCATACTCGGCCTCGCGCAACGGGAAGAGCAACTCGACCTGCCCATCGACCCCGTGCTGTTCGAGGACTATTTGTGGATGAAGCTGTTCGACAACACGCTGCCGCCGTCCGGACGCGGCCTGCTGGGCCGCGCCGAGTTCTTCGCGACCGCGCTGGGCCACGAGAATGCGCGCAGCCTGTCGCTGCTGCCCCTGCCGTTCCAGCGGCGGCTCAACACGGCGGGCTGGGACGTGTTCTTCGCCGCCACCGTGTCGCCGTACCGCGTGACGCCGGGCACGCAGTTCATGGTGCGCTACTACGACGCGCTGCCGCTGCTCAGCCCCCACACCATCGGCGAGCCTTGGCCGCACACCAACAGCCATGCCCGCATGCTGAAGCGCAACATGGACCAGGGCGCGCACTTCTTCTGCGACAGCGAGCCGGTGCGGGACGACGTGCTGACGCTGTTTCCCGAAAGCGAGCCGCGCGTTCACACCATCCCGGCGCTGGTCGCCCCCGAATACCGGCCCGACGTGCGGTCGGAAAGCGAGTTGCGCACCATCCTGCGCCGCCGGGCCAGCACGGCGACGGCCCCGGCGGGCGGGCGGCGTGAGGCGCCGGACGCGCCGCTGCCGAAACTCGTCATCGCCGTCTCGACGTTGGAGCCGCGCAAGAACTACCTCCGCCTGTTCCGCGGCTTTGAGATCGCGCGCCGCATGACGGAGACGCCGATGCAGCTCCTAATCGTCGCCAACCCAGGCTGGCGCTCGGACGCGGAGCTGGCCGAACTCAAGCTGCTGGTGCGGGAGGGCGCCTACCACGTTTCCGGCGTGCCGCTCGCCGAGTTGCGGGTGCTGTATTCCATGGCGCACCTGGTGGTTGCCCCCAGCCGGGCGGAGGGGTTCGACTACAGCGGCGTCGAGGGCATGGCCTGCGGCACGCCGCTGGTCGCGAGCGGCATCCCGGTGCACCGCTGGGTGTACGGCGACGCCGCCGAGTACTTCGATCCCTACGACGAGGAGGAACTTGCCACGATCCTGGCCCGCCTGGTCGAGCTGCCGCGGGAAACCGGGGTGCTGTCGGACATGCGCGACCGCGGCCTGCGCCAGGCGGCGCTCTACCAATCGGCGGCGCTGTCGCCCCGCTGGGAACAGGCCGTGCGGTCGGTCGCGGCCCACTCGCGCGCAGCCGCGGTCCGGCCGGCATGACGACCGAGCCGCACCCGAACAACAACTTCGACGCCCTGCGGCTGTTCGCGGCGGGTATGGTGATCTACGGGCACGGCTGGATTTTGGCGACCCCGACCGGGCCGGGCTTCTGGGGCGTGCCGTTCGCGCGCATCGGCCTCGACATCTTCTTCGCCATCAGCGGCTACATGGTCACGGGAAGCTGGGAGCGCACGCCGCACCTGCTGCTGTTCCTGGCCAAGCGGGGCTTGCGCATCTTCCCCGGCCTGATCGCCTGCGTGCTCGCCACCGCCTATGTCCTCGGCCCCCGGCTCAGCAACCTGCCGCTCCGCGCCTACCTGCACAACGGCGAGGTGCTCAAGTACTTGCAGAACATCTGGCTGTTCCAGCGGCTCTACCTGCCTGGCGTGTTCGACGGCATGCGGCTGAACGGCGCCGTCAACGGCTCGCTGTGGAGCCTGTTCCCCGAGGTGCTGTGCTATCTGACCGTGCCGGTGCTGGCTTTATTGCCGCTCCGGCCGCGGCTGTGGGTGCTGGGGAGCGGCGGGATCGCCGCGGGCGTCGTCGGCATGTGGCTGTTCTACGGCTACGAGGGCCTGCCGGTTGTCTTCTACAACACCGACGTCAAGTACATGCTCGTCCAGGCGCCGTTCTTCTTCCTGGGTGGCCTGTACCGGCTGCTGGGCGACCGGGTGGCGAACTTCTATCGGGCCGACTTCGCCCTGCTCGGCTACACGCTGGACTGGATGGTCGCGAGTTGGTACAGCTGGTGGAACCTGCCGGTTGAGTGGGTGACCTTGCCTTACATGGTGATCTGCTTTGGCCGCATGTCGATGCCGGTGGTGCGCCGGGCCGGGCGGTTCGGCGACTTGTCCTACGGCATGTACCTGTATGCGTTCCCGGTGCAGCAGATCGTGCTCGCGGCCATGCCGCGCAACGAGTATCCCATCGCGACCTGCATGGTGCTGACTGTGCCGTTCGCCCTGCTGTCCTGGCATCTGGTCGAGGCGCCGGCGCTCCGCTGGAAGCCAGGCCGTGTCCGCACCGTTGCTCCAGCAGTCTGACCGACGTTCAGCCCCGTGCAAGCATCCCCGCGACCAGAAACAGGCACAGGACACGGAGCGGCGCCTGAACAGTGGGATCAAGCCTGCAGGCGGCGTCGATCAAGTCCTTGAGCGCCGCCTGGTGGGCGTGCTCCCTCGAACGTGGTGGGGCAAGGCCGTTCGAGCCGACCGTACCTAACGGTTGAACAATCGCTTGAGCAGCCCGCCGGAGCCGGGCTTGGGCGCCGTCTTGGCCACAAGGCCAGGCCAGTCGGCGTAGTTGATCCGCTGCTCCTCCTCCGCGGTCAACGGCGGCAAGGGCTGTTCCCGGCGGCGGCCGACGACGGCGGTGTGGTAGTTCGGCAGCATGCCCTGCCGGGTCAGCATCTGCTCGATCAGGATGATCAGCCGGGCCACCGTCTGGTCCCGGGGGTCGGACCAGTCGAAGTTTGGCAGGATGCCGGTGAAGAACGGCCGCATGATCGCGCCGCCGTAGTCCTGGCGGTGGACCACGTCGAACCATTGATAGGTCAGCGGCAGGATGCGGGACGCATGCACGCCCTCCGACGGGTCATGCCCCATCATGAACTCAAGCGACGGGCGCGGCACCATGCTGCGGGTGTGCTTCGCCAGCACGTCCCAGCGGTAGTGCGGGGCGAGGCAGTCGTTCACCTCGTCCATGATCGCCAGCACGTCCGGCTCATACATGTGGTGGTCGGGGCCGATGTACTCGTCGAACCACAAGAGGCCGCCGGGCTTCAGCACCCGGTGCATCAGCGCGTACATGTCCTCGATCTCGGCGAAGTGGTGGATCGCCGCCTGCACGAACACTGCGTCATAGCCGGCGGTCGGCAGGTCCTCCGTCAGCACGTCGCCGCAGCGCAGGTCGAGCCGGGCCGCATACTCCTTGTCCGCCACCCGCGCCCGCGCGCCCTCGATGGCGGTGCGCGACATCTCGTAGGCCGTGACGTGCTGGGCATAGCCCTGGGCGACCAGGTACTCCTCCAGGAACGCCATGCCCGACCCGATGGCCAGCACGCGGGCGGGCGGGGGGGTGAAGAACTGCCGGGCGATGCTGTCCACCGACCAGCCGTCGAGCGAACCGGTCAGCGGCTTGGCGATGGCGTGTTGATACAGGAACTTGTGCTGGGTGAAGTCGATGGGGTCGCCCTCGATCACCGCCTGGGAGCCGACGTGCTCCCCCTTCTCGTAGCGCTCGTCCCAGATCGCGGTGGCGTCGGCTGCGGGCTTCTCGGTGTCCATGCTCGTGTCCTGTGCCAAGCATCATCTCAATGATGCGTCTCCAACGCCGCTTCGGCGTTCGTGTGCCATCAAGCCCGGCGGCAACGTGGACAGCAAGTGGGGTTGACGTTGCCCCAGCGTTCCTTGTTTTGCGGATGCACCGAAGGGTCGCCATACACCTCGTTGGTGGACGCCTGGATGATCTGGCGCCGGCCCTCGACTCAACCGCTGGCTTGTCACCGCGGCGCGGCGCAATGTTGAAACTGCCCGGCGGGTCGCCGGCATCCGTTTGGTCCTGGGCTTGGCGGTGTGCCATGCTGCATAACAACATGAAATCAGTTTCTGACACGCGGTTTGGCCAGGAGACAGGGATTGCGCATTGCGATGATCGGCGGCGGCTACGTGGGCCTGGTTTCCGGCGCCTGCTTCGCCGACTTGGGCGTCGAGGTCGGCATCGTGGAGTCCGACCCCGCGCGGCTCGCCGCCTTGTCGGAGGGCCGCATGCCCATCTATGAGCCGGGCCTCGACCGGCTGGTGGCGGACAACGTGGCCGCCGGGCGCCTCGGCTTCAGCGGCGACCTGGCCGCGACCGTGGCCGGGGCGGAGGCCGTGTTCATCGCCGTCGGCACGCCCACCCGGCGCGGCGACGGCCATGCGGACGTGTCCTACGTCAACGCCGCCGCCGAGCAGGTCGCCCGCGCGCTGACCGGCTATGCCGTGGTCGTCACCAAATCGACCGTCCCCGTCGGCACCGGCCGCCGCATCGCGGAGATCATGCGGCGCGCCCGCCCGGACCTCCCCGTCGATGTCGCGAGCAACCCCGAGTTCCTGCGCGAAGGCAGCGCCATCGGCGACTTCATGCGCCCCGACCGCGTGGTGATCGGCACGGGCAGCGAGCGGGCGCGGGACGTGCTGCGCCGCTTGTATCGCCCGCTTTACCTGATCGAGGCGCAGATCCTGTTCACCAGCCTGGAAAC